>JBFKIN010000321.1:0-3775 GCA_041632255.1 Oceanococcus sp.
CTCGACCAACATCACGGCACAGCTGGATGGGGTCAGCAGCGGCAATGTGCCCTTTACCGTGACCGCGGCCACCGTGCAGTCCATCGCGATCGACCCGCCCAGTGCGAGCATGCCCGAAGGCACGACCCGCGACTTCACCGCTACCGCCACCTTCACCGACAGCAGCACCCAGAACGTGACCACACAGGCCACCTGGAGCAGCACCGACCGCAACGTGGCCGATGTCTGCAACGCCAGCGGTTGCACCAAGGGCCGGGTCGTCGCCAACAGCAATGCCGGCACGGCTGACATTTCGGCGGCCTTTGGCGGTCAGACCGGCATCTCCACAGTGACCGCCACCAATGCGGTCCTGCAGAGCATCGTCGTGACGCCGGCCAACGCGACCATCAATCAGGGGGCGACGCAGCAATACACCGCCACGGGTCATTTCTCTGACGGCAGTTCGGCGAACATCACCACGAGCGTGACCTGGTCCACCCTGGACAGCAGCGTGGCGACGATTACGCCGGGCGGCGGCCTAGCCACCGGGGTGGGCCCCGGGACGACGTCGGTCCGCGCCAGTGGAAGCGGCGGGGTGGAAGGGGCGACCGGTCTCACGGTTGTTGCGCCCTGAGTCGTTTCGACCAGTAAAAGAACGGGGGCTGCGGCCCCCGTTTTTGTGATTGTTGTTACGGCCGCAAGCAGGCAGGTACCTCGTGCCTGAACGATCTTGCTGCCCCGTGCACGCGAAGACGCGAGGCCTTGGAGCGTTGGCAGCGGCGCGGAGCGTGAGTTCGGTCCGTACGCTTTGGCACCACGGTCATGGGGCGCGCGCAGCAGCGAAGCTCCGAGGGACAGTGCAGGTGTTGGAGCGCTCCCGACGAACCGGTTGCTTGCTGCCGGGCTCAGCGCCGGGTTACGGGCTTACTGGCTGAAGATCAGATCCAGGCCGATCTGCCGCGGCTCGCCCCACAGGGACGCCCGATCCGCATGCGGCAGATTGTCGATGGCGTTGATCTCGTACTCCTCGTCCAGCAGGTTGCGCGCCCACAGCGCCAGCTTGAGCTCTCCGCCGGACAGATGCATGCCATCCAGGCTCAGGCGGATATCCAGCACATCGTAGGCCGGCAGGGTGAGGGGGGCGCCGGTGCGGGCCCCGCCCTTGCGTTCGTCACGCAGGATCCAGCTCAGGTTCAGATGCGCATCGCCCCAGGAGCGGCGCAGGAAGGTCCAGTCCGCGGCCAGCGTGCCGCTGTACTTCGGCGCCGAATTGAACTGGAATTCATCCGCGACGTTCTCACCCTCCACGTTGATGACACGGGTGATCTCGGCGTCCAGATAGGCGCCGCTCGCGCTGAGCAGGATATCGCTGGTCGCCAGCCAGGTGAGATCCATTTCCAGGCCCTGCATCGCGGCCTTGCCGGCATTGGTGCTCTTGGTGTCGATGACGGTGCCGGCGACCAGGAAGTTGATCTGCATGTCGGTGTAGTCGGTGTAGAACACATCCCCGTTCAGGCGCAGGCGGCGATCGAACCATTCGCTCTTGAGGCCCAGTTCCACGGTTGAGACCAGTTCGGGCTGGAAGCCTTCGACGAAGCCGTATCCGTAATCGACGCCATCGGAGGCCGGTCCGGATTCACCCGAAACCTGCGGGTCCCGGATATTGAAGCCGCCGCTCTTGTAGGCCTCGACATACTTGGCGTAAAGGTTCACCTGCTCCAGCCACTGGTATTCGCCGATCACGGACCAGGAGTCATTGTCGAAGCGCAGGCGACCCTGCACATTGTCGAAACGCTCGCCCGCAAACGGATCATTGGCGGCGACCTCGTCACCGGCCACGGGGGAATCCGGCAGGCCGAGGAGGGTCGCGGTACCCGCGCCGCCCGGGCCGAGCAATTCGATGTAGTTGTCGGCAAAAAAGTTCTTCTGCGCGAAGCGCTTATCCTCGCTGCGTCGATAGCCGAGCGTCAGCCGGGTCCTGGGTAGCCACTCGGGCGACCAGCTCAGCTGTCCGTACAGTGCGCGCGCGGTGTTGCGAATCTCGTTGTGGCGTCGGGCAAATCCGACCAGGCGCGGCTCCGAGCCGCTGAGCAGGCCCATGTCCAGACTGGCGATCTGGTCCGGGTCCAGCGGGGCGCTGAGCTGGTGATGAAACGGCCAGTCCTCGACCGCCGATTCTTCGAAGAAATAGATTCCGGCCACGTAGTCCAGGGTGCCATTCAGGCCGCTGCCCACGATCTGCAGTTCGTGCGAGCTCTGCGTCTGGGCGATGGCGGGGATCATCAGATCCACCGGCCCGCCGTTGGCGACATCGGCGGCAGGCCCGTCATAGGCATGGGTGTCCAGGCGATACTCGGTCGAACCGGCGCCGCCGCCCAGATCGGTATAGAAGCCTTCATCCAGATCCCGCAGGGACGCCAGATACTTGAGCGTGAAATGTTCGAACTGGCCTTCCAGGCTCAGGCCATGGCCGCGGATGTCCACCGTGGACTGCTCCAGTGGCGCGCCGGTGGCCAGGGCATTCAGGCGATTCGCGCCATAGCGGCTGCGTTCCTGCGCCGGCCGCTTGATCAGATCGGCCGTGCCCTTGTCGCGCTCCGGCGTCAGCTGCGCCTGATACGCCATGTTGTAGTAGCCGATGTGGGAATTGTCGAAGCCGTAGTCGAGCATCCACCGGTCGCTGATCAGCCAGCGCAGGTCCAGGCGCTGGCCATGGCTGTCCCGGTCACTGAAATCGCCGCCCGGCCCGGTGTTGTCCATGAAACCATCCTGCTGCGTGTACAGTAGCGCCGGCTTGATGGCCAGATTCCCGGTGACAGGAATATTGAAGCTCGTCTTGCCGATGAGCTGGCCGCGCCCGCCGGTGGTGAGCTTGTGGCGCATGGAAAAGCCATCGAATTGCGGCTTCTTGGTGACGATGTTGACCGCGCCGCCGGTGGTATTTCGACCGTAGAGCGTGCCCTGCGGTCCGCGCAGGACCTCGATGCGTTCGACGTCGGCAATATCCAGCGCGGCGCCGACCGAACGGGAAATGTAGATGCCGTCGTAGTAGATGCCGATGGGTGGGTCCTGGGTCACCTGGGAATCGATGATGCCCACGCCCCGGATGTAGAGCTGCAGGGTCGCATTGCTGGTGGGAAAGGGCTCCAGGCTGAGGCCCGGCACCTTGCCGTCCAGATCGGCCAGACCGTCCACGCCCAGTTTCTCCAGCGCATCCGCATTCATCGTGGCCAGGGAGATCGGCGTCTCCTGCTGGGATTCGGCGCGCTTCTGGGCGGTGACGATGATCTCGTCCAGCTGCCCCTGGGCAGGTTTCGGGAGCGCGCGCGCTGCCGGCTCATCTTCCAGGGCAATGGGCGCATCGGCAGCGTCTTCCGCGCTGGTGTCCGGCCTTGGCGGCTCATCCTGCGCCAGAGCGAACGGACTGCCCAGCCACATTCCGCAGGCGGCCAGGACCGGCAGGAACAGGCGCCAGCCCGATGTCGATGAACGGATCCCAAGACATGCGCCGCTTCGGGCGCCCAGCACGGCGTATTTCACGAATTCCCTTATCCTTCGCCAGCGCGCAGAAATCCTGCGGCCCGCGGTCTCCAGCTTGTGTTCGTCGATCCGGCGTCAGTGCGCCGCTGACCTTATGGGGTGAAACCCAATCGTCACCTATTGATGACGCAAGATGGAGCTGGCGGCCTGCCCCTAATGAGGTATGTGGGCTGACCTCGCGGGGGCATTCGCGCCGGGGTGACGGTCGCTCCACGATGGCGTTCGTGCCTGCAGTGAGGTGTCGTCGGTGGTATCA
>JBFKIN010000322.1:0-3774 GCA_041632255.1 Oceanococcus sp.
GCTCGCCAGCGTCACGCAAGGTCAGCGGGGGCACCCGCTTTTCCGGCTGTTCCGCCTGGCTGGACACGCAGCGCGGCGCCGAAGGACAGGGCTTGAGCTGGCCGTCCGCGTCGAGTCCGCCACGGGGGCCGCTGAGCGATGCACAACCGGCGAGCAGGACGAATACTCCCAGCAGGCCGATGGGAAGAACGGGCATGGTGAATCTCCGATGGATAAGTGCTCTTACGCAGGTTTCGTCCATTTGGATGTGCGCGGGTCGATGGGCCAGGATCTGCACCGCCGCTGGCGGACTGCGGACCTTCAGTGTGCAGGGACGCCTGAGGATCTGCGCAGAGCCGCGGGCCACGCTGACATCTCGGGTCCGGACGGCATGATGGCTCGAGCTGATGCCGGATTGCCGCCGAGCCAGGCGACCGGCGGGAGTTTTTTGCCCATACCCCGTCGCATCCCGCGGTGACCGAGCGGCAGGCTAGACCGCAGTGGCGAGCTCTGCCTCCGTGCCCCCGCGAAGGCTGGGGTCGAAACACTGGGCCAGCAGTCGCAGGTACGCACGTCCGGACGCAGTCACGCGCACCCCCGTCGGGCTGATCAACGCCAGCCGGCCCTCAGGGTCGAAAGCGCGCAACCGCTCCAGGTCCGGCTCCAGATACTGCGCGAGCGATACCCGGAAGCGCCGGCCCAGCACACCGAAATCGATCTGCTGCTGGCACATCAGTTGCTCGATCAACGCGCCACGCAGCATGTCCTCTTGATTGCGCAGGTAGCCGCGGCAGATTGCCGGTTCGTCGCGCTGTATCGCAGCGGACCAGGCCGCCAGATCGCTGTGATTCTGCGCATAGCAGGGCCCAATGCTGCTGATGGCACTGGCGCCCAGCCCGATCGTGTCGCAGCCGCCAAAGGGTGTGTATCCCTGGAAGCCGCGCGCCAGCTTGCCCGCGCGTTGAGCCACTGCCAGCGCGTCCTCGGGCAAGGCGTAGTGATCCAGACCGATCGCTGCATAGCCGGCCGCGCACAACCGATCGTGGATCAGGGCCCGAATCTCCTGACGCTCGCCGGGGGAGGGCAGTTCGCTCGGGCGGATCGCCCGCTGAGCAGGCAGGCGCTCCGGCAGGTGCGCGTAATGGAAGACGGCCAACCGCGACGGGCGCTGCTCGATGGCGAAATCCAGGGTCCGGGCGAAGCCGCTGACGGTCTGGCGCGGCAGCCCGTAAATCAGGTCGTAGTTGATCCTCTCGATCCCGGCGGCACGAAGCTGCCGGGTCAGCGCCGCGACCATCACCGGCGGCTGCACGCGATTGATCGCCTTCTGTACCCCGATATCGATGTCCTGGACGCCAATGCTGACCCGGTCGAAACCCAGCGCGGCCCAGGCCAGGGGATCGTGGGGCTCGGCCACGCGTGGGTCGATCTCCAGCGACAGTTCGCAGTCCTCGGCCAGGCGGAAGTGCTTCGTGATGCTGCAGAGCAGGCGGCCCAGCGCCCGCGGTCGCAGCAAGTTGGGAGTACCTCCACCGAAATGGATCTGCCGGACCGGCCGGTCAGCGTTGAACAGTTCGCCCTGCAGCTGGATCTCGCGCATCAGCGTCGCGCAGTAGTCAGCATGGCGCCGCTCGTTCCGGCTGACCACCTTGTGGCAGCCGCAGTAAAAACACCCCGATCGGCAGAAAGGCAGGTGCAGGTATAGCAGCAAGGGCGGCGGCACCGGATCGGCATTGCTGGCCGCGACCTGTTCGCGGTACTGCGCCGGCCCAACGCCGGCGTGAAAGGACAGCGCAGTGGGATACGAGGTGTAGCGCGGCGCGCGCAGTTCGTCTCGCAGGAGTTCGGGATCTGCGACCGTGGGGTCCATCGGCGTCTACTGAGCAACAGTGGCCGCAGCCTAGCCCGCCAGCAGCCGCAGGGATTTGATCCAGGTCAATGGCGGGTCCCGCGAAATCCTGATCCGGCCCGGCCGCCCCTGGGAAGTCGGCATGGCCGGGCCACTGGCCGGCGCGTTCTGCGGCGTCCCGCCCCGCAACACCCTGGGTCGAAAGCCTGCGGCACCGTCCCGCCCCCCCCTGGGCTTGCCACGAGTTGTCGGGCGAGCCGGCCTGCCCTTAGAGTCCGGCTCATGACGCACCGCAAACCCACGCTACCGAGCAAGACCTGCCAGCGATGCCAGCGGCCGTTCACCTGGCGAAAGAAATGGGCGCGCTGCTGGGACGAGGTGCGCTATTGCTCGCAGCGCTGCCGACGTGGCTGATCCCCGAACACTCGTGATCGTGCTGGGAGACCAGCTGGATCTCGCCAGCGTCCTGCCGGCCGATTTCGATGCGCAACAGGACTTGCTGTGGATGGCGGAATCGCGCGCGGAAGCCAGCCGAGTCTGGTCCCACAAGGCGAGGATCGCGCTGTTTGTCATTGCCATGCGTCACTTTGCGCAGGCCCTGCGAGCGGACGGATATCGCCTCCAATACCACCGGCAGGCGGATGCCTCGCTGGCCGAGCTGCTCAGCAAGGATCTGTCTGAACTCGCTCCGCAAAGGGTGCATCTGACCCGCCCCGGGGACTGGCAGGTGCTGCAGGACCTGCGCGCCGTCATCGAGGCGACGGGACTGGACTGGACCCTGGCCGAGGATGCGCACTTCTACGAATCGCTCGACGGATTCCGGCAGTGGGCCGCCGGCCGCAAAAGCCTGCGCATGGAGTATTTCTATCGCGCCCTGCGACGGCAGGAAAACATTCTTCTGGATGAGTCCGGCCAGCCCGAGGGAGGCCGCTGGAACTTTGATTCTCAGAATCGCGAGGCACTGACCCAGGAGGCTCTGGCGCAGCTCACCCCGCCCCGGCGCTTCGCACCCGATGAGATCACGCAGGCCGCAATGGAGTGGGTCGCGGAAGCCTTTGCCGACCATCCGGGCGAACTGGCGTTCTTCGACTGGCCGGTGAATCGCGAGCAGGCGCTCGCGGCACTGGAGGATTTCATCGACCATCGCCTGCCGCTGTTCGGCCGCTTTCAGGATGCCATCCACACCGGTGAGGTCTGGCTGTTTCACAGCCGGCTGTCCGCCGCGCTGAATCTGCACCTGCTGAACCCGCGCGAGGTCGTGGCGGCGGCGCTCGCCGCCTGGCGATCCGGCAAGGCTCCGATCGCAGCCGTCGAAGGCTTCGTACGCCAGATCCTGGGCTGGCGCGAATTCGTCCGCGGGCTCTACTGGCTGCGGATGCCCGGCTGGCTGGAAGAGAATGCGCTGGACGCTCAGGAACCGCTGCCGGCGTTCTACTGGACCGGCGAGACCGACATGGCCTGCATGGCCGATGCGCTGGCATCGACGCTGCGGCATGGCTATGCCCACCATATCCAGCGCCTGATGGTCACCGGCCTCTACGCCCTGCTGCTCGGGGTCGAACCGGCGCAGGTCCATGCCTGGTATCACGCCATCTATGTGGATGCGGTCGAATGGGTGGAGCTTCCCAACACGCTGGGCATGAGCCAGTTCGCCGATGGCGGCGTGCTGGCGAGCAAGCCCTATATCGCGTCCGGGGCCTATATCCAGCGCATGAGCAATGCCTGCCAGCACTGCCGCTATTCGCCCTCGCAGAAACAGGGCGAGAAGGCCTGCCCCTTCACCGTGCTGTACTGGAATTTCCTGGACCGGCATGAGGGGCGCCTGCGCCAAAGTCAGCCGCGACTGAAGATGCAATATCGCAATCTCGACCGATTGAGCGCCGAGCAGCGTCAGGAACTTGCCGTGCGCGCGCAGGACATTCGCCGGGCTTGCCGGCCGAGTCCCA
>JBFKIN010000323.1:0-3735 GCA_041632255.1 Oceanococcus sp.
CACCGTCTGGCGCGGGGGGTTCGAATACAGCATCGGCTTCGCCCACGGCGACAGGGTGCGTGAGCTGGAGCAGGTTGGTCCGGTCGGCAAGCAGCGGCGCGGGACGCGGTTGCGTTTCTGGCCCGACGTCAGCTATTTCGACACCCCCAAATTCTCCCTGGCCAAGCTGCGCCACGCGCTGCGGGCCAAGGCCGTCCTCTGCCCGGGGCTGGAAGTCACGCTGCGGGACGAGGTGTCCGGTGATACCGAGACCTGGCTGTACGAGGGCGGTCTCACCGCCTATCTGATGGAGGCCCTGGACGGGCTGGAGCCGCTGCCCGCGGAGCCGCTGACCGGCGAGTTCGCCGGAGAGCACGAGGAGGCCTCCTGGGCGGTGGTCTGGCTGCCCAATGGCGGCGAGGGGCCGGCCGAAAGTTACGTCAATCTGGTGCCGACGGCTCAGGGCGGCACCCACGTGAACGGGCTGCGCACCGGCTTGACCGAAGCCCTGCGCGAGTTCTCCGAGAACCGCAATCTGTTGCCGCGTGGCGTGCGGCTGTCGCCAGAGGATGTCTGGTCCGGGGTCAGCTACATCCTGTCGGTCAAGCTGGAGGAGCCGCAGTTCGCCGGCCAGACCAAGGAACGGCTGTCTTCGCGTGAGTGCGCCGCTTTCGTCTCCGGGGTGGTCAAGGATGCCACCAGCCTGTGGCTGCACCGGCATACCGAAACCGGCGATGTGCTGGCGCAGTGGGTGATCTCCTGTGCCCAGCGTCGCCTCAAGGCGGCTCGGACGGTGGTGCGCAAGCGCGTGGTCAGCGGTCCGGCGCTGCCGGGCAAGCTGGCGGATTGCGTCACACAGGATCCCGCTCAGGGCGAGCTGTTCCTGGTCGAGGGGGATTCCGCCGGCGGCAGCGCCAAGCAGGCGCGTGACCGCAACTTCCAGGCCATCCTGCCGCTGCGCGGCAAGATTCTGAATGCCTGGGAGGTCGACGCGAACACCGCGATGGCCTCGCAGGAGATCCACGATATCGCGGTCGCGCTGGGCATGGATCCCGGGGCCGAAACCACGGCCGGTCTCCGCTACGGCAAGGTCTGCATCCTGGCTGACGCCGACTCCGACGGCCTGCACATCGCCACCTTGCTGTGCGCCCTGTTCCTGCGCCACTTCCGGCCCCTGGTTGAAGCCGGTCATGTCTACGTGGCGATGCCCCCCCTGTACCGCATCGATGTGGGCAAGCGGGTGTTCTATGCGCTGGACGAGGCCGAGCGTCAGGGCGTGCTGGACCGCATCAGCGCCGAGAAGCTGCCGGGCAAGGTCAGCGTCACCCGCTTCAAGGGTCTTGGCGAGATGAATCCGCTACAACTGCGCGAGACCACCATGGCGCCCGATACCCGCCGTCTGGTGCGCCTGGACCTCTCCGACCAGAGCGTGGCTCACGGCATGCTCGACATGCTGCTGGCGAAAAAGCGTGCTTCCGACCGCAAGGCCTGGCTGGAAACCAAGGGCAACCGCGCCGAGATCGAGGTTTAAGCCGACATGGTAGATGTCACTGAAATGGAGGCGCCCGAGCGCCTGCCGCTGTCCCAGTTTGCCGAGAAGGCGTACCTGGATTATTCGATGTACGTCATCCTGGACCGCGCGCTGCCGCATCTGGGTGACGGCCTGAAGCCGGTGCAGCGTCGGATCGTCTACGCGATGTCCGAGCTCAATCTCACCGCCAATGCCAAGCCGAAGAAGTCGGCGCGCACGGTGGGCGACGTGATCGGCAAGTTTCACCCGCACGGCGACTCGGCCTGCTACGAGGCCATGGTGCTGATGGCGCAGAGCTTCAGTTACCGCTATCCGCTGATCGACGGGCAGGGCAACTGGGGCGCGCCGGACGATCCCAAGTCCTTCGCCGCCATGCGCTACACCGAGGCCAAGCTGACGCCCTACGCGGAAGTCCTGCTGGCCGAGCTGGGCATGGGCACGGTGGACTGGCAGCCGAACTTCGATGGCACCCTGAAGGAGCCGGCGATGCTGCCGGCCCGTCTGCCCAACCTGCTGCTCAATGGCACCACAGGCATCGCCGTGGGCATGGCCACCGATATCCCGCCGCACAATCTGCGCGAGATCGCCAAGGCCTGCATTGCGCTGCTGGATGACCCGAATCTGGATGACGAAGCCCTCTATACCCTGGTGCCAGGGCCGGATTTCCCCACCGGGGCCGAGCTCATCACGCCGGTGGAGGACATCCGGAAGATGTACGCCAGCGGTAATGGCCAGGTCCGCCTGCGCGCCCGCTGGGAGCGCGAGGACGCCACCGGCGATATCGTGATCCACGCGCTGCCGCACCAGGCCAGCGGCTCGAAAATCCTCGAGCAGATCGCGGCTCAGATGCGCAATCGCAAGCTGCCGCTGATCGAGGATCTGCGCGACGAGTCGGATCACGAGAATCCGACCCGTATCGTGATCACGCCGCGCTCGCGCAGGGTGGATTGCGAAGAACTGATGGGGCATCTGTTCGCCACCACCGACCTCGAGAAGTCGTACCGGATCAACATCAACGTCATCGGGCTGGACGGACGGCCGGGGGTGCGGGGTCTGCGGGCGCTGTTGCTGGAATGGCTGGAATTCCGCACCGCGACCGTGCGTCGCCGGCTGGAGCACCGCCTGGATCAGGTTCGCGAGCGCCTGCACATTCTTGACGGCCTGCTGATCGCCTTCCTGAACATTGACGAGGTGATCCACATCATCCGCACCGAGGACAAGCCCAAGGAGGTGATGATGGAGCGCTTCGGGCTGTCGGATGTGCAGGCCGAGGCGGTACTCAACCTGCGCCTGCGTCATCTGATGCGCCTGGAAGAGATGAAGATTCGTGGCGAGCAGGCCGAACTGGCCGCCGAGCGCGACAGCCTGGAAGCCACCCTGGGCTCCAAGGCGAAGCTGAGAAAGCTGATCGGCAAGGAGATCGCCGAGGACGCGAAAAAGCACGGTGATGAGCGGCGTACGCCGCTGGTCGAGCGCGAGCAGGCCAAGGCCATCGACGAAACTCAGCTCACCCCCAGTGAGCCGATTACCGTGGTGCTGTCGCGGGCTGGCTGGATTCGCGCCGCCAAGGGCCATGCGGTGGACCCCGCCACCCTGAACTACCGCGCCGGCGACGAGTTCCTCGCCGCAGCGGCCGGGCGCACCGGCCAGCTGCTGGCCATCCTGGACTCCAGCGGCCGCGCCTACAGCGTGCCTTCGCATAATCTGCCTTCGGCACGCAGCCTGGGCGAGCCGCTGACCAGCCAGCTCAACCCGACGGATGGCGCCACCTTCGTCGGTCTGTGCTTCGGTCTGCCCGAGTTGCGCAACGTGCTGGCCAGTGACGCCGGCTATGGCTTCATCGTGCGCCAGGAAGACCTCCAGACGCGCAATCGTGCCGGCAAGGCCTGTCTGACCCTGCCCAAGGGTGCGGCGGTGATGCCGCCGCTGCGGCTGCAGGATGAGCCCGAGAGTCTGCGGCTGGTGACGATCAGCAATGTCGGCCGCCTGCTCCTGCAGCCGCTGCAGGAGCTGCCGCAACTCCCGCGTGGCAAGGGCAACAAGCTCATGGCCCTGAAAGCGGGGGAGAAGCTCAGCCACTGGTGCCTGCTGCCACAGGGTGGCGAACTGAAGCTGGAAGCCGGCAAGCGCAGTTTCACCCTGAGGGCGGGAGATCTGGAGCAATATGCTGGTAACCGCGCCACCCGCGGCCAGTTGCTGCCGCGTGGACTGCAGCGGGTGGACGC
>JBFKIN010000324.1:0-3731 GCA_041632255.1 Oceanococcus sp.
CTGCTGCATGGGGCCTGCGCCGTCGCCGGCCCCGTCAACATCAATACCGCCAGCGCCGCCGAACTGGATGCCGAGCTCCGCGGCATCGGCGAGGTGCTGGCTGCCCGCATCGTCAGATACCGTGAGGTCCACGGCCCCTTTCGCCAGCCGGAAGATATCCAGAACGTGCCCTACGTCGGCGTCAAGACATTCCAGAAGAACCGGGAAAATATCCGCGTACGCGACTGACCCGGAGCCGGCGTTACAATCCGGGCCTTCATTTTTACGGAGCTGCCCGTGTCCGAAGTCTCCCTGCACCGCGACGGTGCCGTCGCCACCCTCACCTTCAATCGGCCGGAAGCGATGAACGCGCTGACCCCGGCGATGCTGCAGCTGGCCGGCGACCATGTGCTGTCGCTGGCCGGCGAGACCGAGATCCGGGTGATCGTGATCACCGGCGCGGGCAAGGCCTTTTCCGCCGGGGTGGACCTCAAGGCCCTGGGTCAGGTGGAACTGGTCAACGGGTCCGTCGGCGAAATCCTGGATGCGCCGGCCCGGCGCCTGATCGGCGCCATTGAATCCGCGCCGCAGCCGGTCATCGCCAAGCTGAACGGCCACTGTTACACGGGCGCGCTGGAGATCGCTCTGGCCTGCGACCTGCTCGTGATGGCGGCCGAGGCCGGCCTGGGCGACACCCACGCCAAGTGGGGCCTGCGGCCGAGCTGGGGCATGAGCCAGCGCCTGGCGCTGCGGGTCGGCGCGCAGCGGGCGCGCGAGCTGTCCTTCACCGCGCGGACCGTGCGCGGCGAGGAGGCCGGCCGACTGGGCATCGCCTGCCAGGTGGTGCCGCGCGAGGAGCTCGACGCAGCGGTGGCGGCCCTGTGCGCGCAGATCGCCGACAACAGCGCCGGCGCGATCGCCGCCTACAAGGACCTGTACCGCCGGACCGAAGGGGTGAGCCTGGATGCCGGCCTGGCCTACGAGTACGGACGGGTCTATCCCATCGACGACAGCATGCAGCGCCTGGCCGGGTTTCTGGCCCGATGAGCGCGTCGCTGCCCGCCATCGATGTCGAGGAGTTCCGCAAGGTCGTCCGCACGCGCCGTTCGGTGCGCCGTTTCACCGACGAGAAGATCCCCGAGGAGGTGATCCAGGACTGTCTGGACCTGGCCCTGCTCGCGCCCAACTCCTCCAATCTGCAACCCTGGGATTTCTACCGGGTGGTCAGCCCGGACAAGCGGGCCAAGCTGGTCGAGGCCTGCCTGAACCAGAATGCGGCGAAAACCGCGGCCGAACTGATCGTCGCCTGCGGTCGCACGGCCACCTGGAAGCAGCACTGCGCCGAGGTGCTGGAGCACTGGCCGGAGGAAACCATCCCGCGCATCGTGGAGAACTACTACAAGCGGGCCGCGCATGTGCATTACGGCACCCTGCCGCTGGACCCCTTCGGCAAGCTGAAAAAGCTTCTGCGCGACATGAGCGGTATCTCCCGGCCCTCTCCGCGCTGGCCCAACAGCGCCGATGACATGCGCCTGTGGGCCTGCAAGTCCACCGCGCTGGCCTGCGAGAACCTGATGCTGGCGCTACGCGCGCACGGTTTCGACAGCTGCCCGATGGAGGGTTTCGACGAGGCCCGCGTGCGCCGCGCAGTGAAGCTGCCGAAAGACGCCTTCGTGGTGATGATCATCGGCGCCGGCCGGCGCGGGCCCAAGGGTGTCTACCACGAGCAGATCCGCTTCGACCGCGCGCGATTCATCCACGAAGTCTGAGCCCGGCGCGGTCGCCCCGCGGCGTCAGCGCCGGCGGCGCCGGGCCGGGCCGGCCAGCAGCAGCCAGAACAGCAGCGCACCCGGCGCGCCGCCTCCCCCGCCACCGTCTCCCCCGCCGCTGCCGCCGGAGCCGGTGGTGGATCCATCCGACACCCCGGGCGGTCCGTTGCTGGACGGGTCGCCCGAGCCGGTGGAGGGCAGCATGTCGATGGTGTCGGCGATCAGGTCGGCAATGCCGCTGACGGCGCCGTCCTGGATGTCGACCCGAAAAGCCCGGTCGCCCTGGATCGACAAATTGACCGGGCGCTGCAGGAAGATCAGCAGGCTTTCCGCGCCCTCGGTCACCCCGTCATTGACCAGCGGAATCTGCACGGTCATCGCAGCCTGGCCGGCGGCGAAGCTGAGCGTCTGGCGCACCGGTGCATTGAAGTCCCGGCCGTTGACGGCGGTCTGGCCGAACACGAGCATTTCCAGGCTGGCACTGCCCGTCGGGTTGGTGCGGGTCAGGATCACCGGCAGATTGCCGTTCTGCTCGCCGATGTCGCTGGGTACCACCGCCGTCACGGCGTTCTGCGGGCCAACGGTGTTGCGCAGCCCCGCGACATAGCTGGCGGTGCGGGTGAAGGTCTCGCGGTTGTCGGCCGCGCCGGCCTGGCCCTCGGGTGTGCCACAGGCTTCACCGTCGGCGAGGCGCGCAGGGGTGCTGAAGAAGTCCAGCGCGTAGCCGGAAATGCTCATCAGGGTGCCCACCGGAAAGCTGTTGATCGGAGCGCCGCAGAGCTTGCCATAGGAGAAGGCGAAGGCACCCTCGCCCGTCCCTTCGCCCCGGGCGTGGGTGCTGCCGAGATTGTGGCCCAGTTCATGGCCGACGATGCGGGCAAAGCCTTCCGGAGTGGCGTCGGCGTAGCAGCCGGCGTAGGCGGTGCCGCGCCGGCCCTGCAGCACGGCGCTGTAGCCAAATCCGCTGGTGGAGATCACCCGGTTGGGGCCGATGACCTGGCCCCAGCCGCAGATGGCGGGATCGTCAAGCCCTGGCTCGGGGACTTCCCACAGCTGCACCAGGTCGGCGGCGAAGCTGTTGCGGTTGTTGGTCTGGTTCTCCATGAAACCGATCATTCGGTCATGGTCGGCGATCAGGTCACCGCCGGTGCCCAGATTCCATTCCAGCAGACCGCTCACCTCGATCCGGGTCAGCAGACCCGTATTGGCCAGATAGCGGTTCACTTCGTCAAAGGTGCGCAGGATGTAATCCGCGATGTAGCGGCCGTTGCTTTCCAGCTGTTCTCGATAGCGCCGCGTATACACGACCGCAATATCGATGGTCACCGCGTCCCCGCCCGGGTTCGGCCCGGCGGGGATGGTGATATTGGCGTCCAGGCTCAACGAACGCGGTTCGAATATGACGAAGTCGTCGCGTGCATCCGCGACCGTGCAGGCGGCCGCCAGGGCCAGACCCAGGGCAGGTCCTTTCATGGCGTCCTCCCGACGACCACATTAACCGCCATTTATAGCCGATTCACAGGTGAGGCGGCGCTGCAGGGCGTGGAGCCGCTTCGATGGAAAGCACGTCACCACGCGGTTTCGCAGGCTGCTTCTGTTCCTGACGCCGACCTGATGAACGGCGGGCGGGGCACATCGCCCGGTTGACCCTCCGTCGTCTTCGCGGGGCCGGTTGTCGCCCCGCGAGGGAGGTTACCGGCTCTGCGAAGGCCACTGGCGGCTGAGCCGGTCAGCCAGCCGGAATCGGCCCTCGCAGTGCGCCTTGAGCGGATCGACGTGATCCTGTCGCGCCCATGGGCGTCGCCTGCCTTGCGGCTCCGGCGGGCCCTCCTGGACAGCGATCCGGGCGCGCCGGCGACCGTTCTCAGGCCAGAGGCAGGGTCATCACGCCGCAGCTTCCCCCACCGGGTCGGGGCTCCAGCGCGATCTCCCCGCCATGCAGCTGGGCGATCTGCTGCACGAAACTCAGTCCGAGACCGGTGC
>JBFKIN010000325.1:0-3729 GCA_041632255.1 Oceanococcus sp.
AATACCAGTTGCAGAGCAGCTTCGCCCTGATTCCCCAGGACGGCGAACATCTAGAGGACCTGCTGGAGACGCTGCAGCGGCGGCTCAATCAACCGGCGGCAAGTCAGCGTGACACCAAGCTGCAACAGCCTGCCTGGCCGATCGCCGGCGCGCGCTGGCGGCTGCTCCTGAAAATGCCTCACAGCGCCATGGCACAGGCGAACCTCGGGGAGGCCGAAAGAGCCTGGCTGGAAGCCAACTGGCCGGCGGGTAGCGGATGCAGCGATTTCGATGCAGCCGAACTGCGTCGCGTGCCGGGCTGGCTGAGCGAATTTACCGAGCGCGCAGGCGAGAGACAAAAGCGCGGGGCGCAACTCGAGCAGCGTTTTTCTTCACTCGACCGCCTGCCCAGCCTGCCGACCGTAGCGATGAAGATCCATCGTCTGGCCCAGGATGAGAACAGCAGCCCGGAAGCCCTGACCGAAACCGTGGAACAGGACCCCAGCCTCAGCACCCGGCTGCTCGCCATCGTCAACTCTGCTTACTTTGGCTTGCGCTCCCGCGTCGACACCATTGCTCACGCGCTGGTGATCCTCGGGCGCGAGGAGCTCTCCCATCTCGCTCTGCTGGTCAGCAGCGAAACCCTGTTTCGCGGCCTGAGCCGCGACACCGGCCAGGCCCTGTGGCGCCATTCGGCTCGCACCGCCGAACTCGCGCGCCTGCTCGCCAGAAACCATGGACACCCCCATCCTGCGACGCTGTACACCGCCGCCCTGCTTCATGACGTAGGCAAGATCTTTATGTTGAGCTTTGCGGAACAGGAACTCGACCAGATCGTGGACAAGGCCCGGCGCTACGACCTGCCGTCCTATGAACTGGAGCGCGAGCATTTCGGCCATGACCACGCGACCCTGGGCGCGGCAATGCTGAGACGCTGGGACCTGCCCGAGTCCATCTGCCGCTGCGTGGAACAGCATCACGGCGTAGCGCCAGGCGCCGACGGACCTGACCTGGATGCCGCACTCGTCGCGCTGGCGGACCATCTCGCGCACCGGGTGGACGATGACGAAATCTGGGCCGATCAGACCCGCCTGCGCCGCAGCCAGTTTCTCGCGGTCAAGCCACTGCTGGGCACCCAGGATCTGGACACGCTGGACCTGATGATCGAGGACCTGCGCGAACAGCTGCGTCCGGCGCTCTGACGCCGGCGCGCCAAGGACAGGCCGTCGGGCATCGCCGCCCGACCGGAGCGACCCCGCAGCCCGCAGAACAAACCTGCCCGACGCCCCGGTCCGCCGTCGCCGACCTCGCAGAGCTGCCGAAGCGGGCGGTGCGCTAGGCCGGCCAGTCCGCCTTGAGGACCACCCGGTAACGCGCCTGGCCCTGGCGCAGGTGCTCGATGGCCTCGTTGACCTCGCTCATGGCGAACTCCTCGACCCAGGGGGCAATACCATGGCGCGCGCAGAACTGCAGCATCTGCGCCACGGTGGCCGGCCGCGCCATCGGTGATCCCGACACGCTCTTCTGCCCGCCGATGAGACCGAATGCCGGCAACTGCAACGGCGCCAGAACAGCGCCAACAAAATGCAGCCGCCCACGCGGCGCCAGGGCCTGCAGGTAGGCCAACCAGTTCAGCTCGACATTGACCGTGACCAGCACGAAGTCATAGCGCCCGGCCTCGGCCTTGAGCGAACCCTTGTCACGACTGTTGACGATGCGGTGTGCACCCAGCTGGCGGGCCTCCTCGGCCTTCGCCTCACTGGAGGTAAATGCCGTGACCTCGCAGCCCCAGGCGGCCAGAAACTGCACGGCCAGATGCCCCAGACCGCCGATGCCAACGACACCGACCCGGTCCGTGGGTTTGATGCCGAATTCCACGATGGGGCTGAACACGGTGGCGCCGCCGCAGAACAGCGGCCCGACGGCGGCCGGGTTCAGGGCTTCCGGCAAAGGCTCGGCCCACAGCCAGTGGGCGCGCACCCGCTCGGCAAACCCGCCATGTCGACCAACGATGGTTTCCTGTGTCTCACCGCACAGGTGCTGCTGCCCGGCCACACACTGGCCACAGTGATTGCAACTTCCGACGAACCACCCGATACCGACGCGGTCGCCGACCGCGACCCGCTGCACCGCGGACCCGGCCGCAACCACCCGGCCCACCACTTCATGTCCCGGAACCAGCGGAAACTGGCTGCGACCCCACTCGTCGTCCAGCATGGACAGATCCGAGTGACAGATGCCGCAGTACTCTACCGCCACCTCGACCCAGTCGTCCGGCAACTCGCCGGCACTGAACTCGAACGGTTGCAACGCCTGCCCTGCCGCACTGGCCGCCCAGGCCCTGATTTTGTCGCCCATCGTCTTCTCCTTGTGCCAACCGCTGCATGCTGCCCGGCTCGCGGCTTTGCATCAAGTGGCCCAGAAGGTACTATACATTTATGTATTGAACCCGCCCGGCAGTAGGCTGGGCATGATCAGGACACCGGAGGAGACCCCATGGACGCCACGCCCAATCCCCTGAAGACCAACGGCTTCGAGTTCGTGGAATTCACCGCGCCGACCGCCCAGGGCATCGAGCAGCTGCACAAGCTGTTCCAGATTCTCGGCTTTTCCGCCATCGGCCGGCACCGCAGCAAGGACGTCACCCTGTATCGCCAGGGCGACATCAATTTCATGATCAATGCGACGCCGTACACGCATTTTCACCAGTTCGCCCAGGCTCACGGCCCCTGCGCATGCGCCATGGGCTGGCGAGTGGAAGATGCGCCGGCGGCCCTGCGCTATGCCATCGACCACGGCGCCCACGAGTTTCCCGCTCCGTCGGAATACATGGAGCTGAAGATTCCGGCCGTCTATGGCATCGGCAACAGCGTGCTGTATTTCACCGACCGCTACGGGAAACGCAGTATCTACGACGTCGACTTCGTCCTGGACGAAAATGCCGACCTGAGCCCCCAGGGCGTTGGCCTGCACACCATCGATCACCTGACCCATAACGTCGAACGCGGCAACATGAACGTCTGGGCCAGCTTCTACGAGCGGATCGCCAACTTTCGCGAAATCCGCTACTTCGACATCGAGGGCAAGGTGACCGGCCTTTTCTCCAAGGCCATGACCTCGCCCTGCGGCAAGATTCGGATTCCGATCAACGAATCGGCGGACGAGCAGTCGCAAATCGAGGAGTTCCTGCGTCAGTACCGCGGGGAAGGCATCCAGCATATTGCCCTGGCCACCGACGACATCTACGCCACCGTCGAGGCGCTGAAGGCCAATGGCGTGGTCTTCATGGACACCCCGGACACCTACTACGACAAGGTTGACGACAGGGTGCCCGGCCACGGCGAAGACCTATCCCGACTGCGGGATCTGCGCATTCTGATCGACGGCGCCCCGACCGCTGGCGGCGGCATTCTGCTGCAGATCTTTACCAGCACGGTGATCGGACCGATTTTCTTCGAAATCATTCAGCGCAAGGGCGACGAAGGCTTTGGTGAAGGCAACTTCCGGGCGCTGTTCGAGTCCATTGAAGAAGACCAGCTGCGCCGCGGGGTGATCAAGGGTCAGGACGATGCGTAAGTGGATTCCCGTCAGCCACCGCGAGGGCGAGATTTCCCGCCAGGCGCATGCCGACCTGCCCGCGGCCGCGCCCTATGAGCGCGAGATGGGAAAATCCGGCTTCTTCGGGCCCACCGCGCATTTTCATCACCGCCGGCCACCGACCAGCTGGACCGGCTGGGACGGCCCTCTGCG
>JBFKIN010000326.1:0-3715 GCA_041632255.1 Oceanococcus sp.
CCTTGCGCCCCCAGGACCGCGTTTCCGCCCACAGGCCGAAGGCGACGATGCCGAGCAGCACGGCAGCCAGGGCAAAGGTATTGTCGGCGGCGATCACGCCCGTCGCCCGCTCAGAACTCGAAGTCCACGGACAGGCTGAGGGTCCGCGGCTGGATGAAGGAATAGGCCCGGTAGCTGTCGGTGCCGGCCTGCGCCGAAACGCCACGCTCGTCACTGAGGTTGCGCAGCGCCAAAGTCAGTCGCGGCCACAGGCCATGGCCGGGCGGTAACAGCGCGGCCTGGACGTCGAGGCTGTCGTAACCGCCCACGCTGTCGATGGGACGGATCTGGTCCGGCGCCTCCCCCTGGTGGGTGTGGGTGAGACTCAGCCGGCCCTGCCAGCCCTCGAACCAGGGCAGATCCAGATTCAGCGCCAGCACATTGGACAGCTGCAGCTTGGCCGCGCCAGGCAACTGGGCCCCGGGCGGCACGCCGCCGTCCTCGTTGCCTTCGTCGAACACCACATCGGTCTCGGCCTCGATCCAGCTCAGGCTGGACGTGATCTGCAGAAAGGGCCAGGGCAGGGCGTCGATGGCCAGCTCAATGCCCTGGGAATGCGCCTTGCCCACATTCTCGATCAGACCGAAAGTCAGCGGCGGCGTCAGCGGCGTGCCCGGCGTCACCGGCACGGCCACGGTCAGCTGCAGGTCGGTCCAGTCCATGTAGAAGAGGGTGGCGTCGAAGCGCAGGCGCCGGTCCAGCCACTCCGAGCGCAGGCCGATCTCGTAATTCCACAGCGTGCTGGAATCGTAGGGCTCGAACTGGTAGCCGTTCTGCTCGGCGGCGAGCACGAAGCTGTCGGTATCCGGATTGAGCTGAATGCCGCCGAACTGGAATCCCTTGGCGGCCAGCGCGTAGAACTGCATCTGCTCGCTGAAGAGGTAACGCAGCGACAGTTTCGGGTTGATGCCACGGCTGTCCAGTTGATGGGACTGGCGGTATTCGTCCTGCTGAACCAGGGCAACGATCTGGGCGCCGGACAACACCGTGTCCGAGGCCAGGTCGGTCTGGTAGGCACGCAGACCCAGGGTCAGCTCCCAGCGCTCGCCGAACAGGCGCGTGGCCTCGCCGAACAGGGCATTTTCGTAGGCCCGGCTGTCGATGGTGGCGTACAGCTGGGAACTCACCTTTTCCGCTTCCGACACATCCGATGGCCGGCGCGGCGGTACGTAGTCGCCCGCGACCGTCTGGGCCACGGTGAAGTACTGGAAAATGAACTGGCTGTAGTCCAGGCGCGAGATGCCCGCCAGCCAGGTCCAGGACCCGCCGCCACCGGCCGGTGAGGACAGGCGCAGTTCGTGGGTGGTGCCGTCGACCCAGCCGGCGATGGTGTTCGGCGCCTTGGTCTGGGACTGGTTGCCCAGACCCAGGGCACCCTCCTGATACAGGGTCTGCCAGGTCTGCTTGTCCAGCAGATTGCCCGAGTAGAGCAGGTCGAAGCGGTCCGCGCGATAGGTGCCGCTCAGATTGGTCCCGCCAAACCGGCTTTCCCTCGGGCTGGCGGTCGGCTGCTCGTCCCGCGCCGGCCGCTGCCGCTGGTTGGCGAAGGCGAAGTAGTCGTCCTGCTCGGATTCCTGCGCGAAATGCAGCGCCGAGAGGCTCAGTCTGTCGCTGGGTTGCCAGGCGCCGAGCAGGCGCCAGGAATCCTGGTCGGAACGATCGGCATCGCGGTCATCGCGGATGATGCTGCCGCTCTGGTCGGCCACGACGACATCGTAGATCCCGCCATGGTGGCGCCTCAGGGCCACGCCACGCAGCGCAAAGGCCTGACCCAGCGGCAGGTTCACGGCGCCGCCCAGGCTGGACCCCGGCGAACCTTCGCTCACGTCGGAGTAGCTGTACTGGAGCTTGGCCTGGAATTCTTCCAGCACCGGCTTGCGCACGATGTATCGCACGGCTCCGGCCAGCGCGCCCGAGCCGAACAGGGTGCCCTGCGGCCCCTTGAGCACCTCCACCCGCTCCAGGTCGAAGGGATTGAGGTTGGGGATGGACAGCGGCGAGAACAGATCCTGGAACGGCATGTCGTCCAGGTAGATGCCGGTGGTCAGAGCCGTGAATTCGGTGGTCGTGCCGGTGGCGATGCCACGAATGATCGGGATGCTGTTGTCGATCCCCTGCTCGGCCAGAGTCACCCCGGGCACCAGCTTCAGATAATCCTCCATCCCGGCGGCGTGCAACTGCTCCAGCTGATCGCCTCCCACGGCGCCAACGCTGCCGGCAATGTCCCGGGCGGAGGTTTCCCGCTTGCTGGCGGTCACCACGATCTCCTCCAGCCGCTGCACGCGCTGCGCCGGCGGCGGTGTGGCCTCCGGTGGCGCCTGCGCCGGCAGAACGATGCTCGGCGGCGGGGGTGGGCTCGCCTCGGAGCGGGGAGCATCCCCGCTGTTCCCGCCGGTCGGCCCCTGTTCCTCGGACGCCCCGGCTGCCGCGTCCCGCTCCTGCTCTTCCGCGAAGAAGGCCTCAAGCACATCGTCCTCCTGCGCGAGCACGGGGCCGGCAGCCAGGCACAGGACCACGGAAGCAAGACGCCAGGACCGACGTGGCGCGATCATGACGGGAAGCCTGCCGCGCTGGCGGCCGGCTGACGATGCTGGGCTTGTAATCCGGGCACGGGACCTCCGGAACTGGGGCCGGAGCGCCGAGCGGATGGCTCCGCGCTCCTTGGGGTTTACAATTGTGTACCCTAGCAACAAACCCAAGCATGCACAATGGAGCCCGGGCGAGAGGCGCCCGCCACCGAACAGTCCGCAGGAAATCAGAAGAGGACGGCAACGGCATGAGTTCACAGCAGGAGCAGGACAGCCAGGGCAACGGCAGGGACAAACTGCTGCAGGCAGCGGTTCAACTGTTTGCCCGCAATGGCTACGACGGCACATCGGTGCGCGAACTCGCCGCCGAGGCCGGGGTGTCCACCGCGCTGATCCGCAAGTACTTCGGCTCCAAGCAGGGTCTGCACGAGGCGGCTGACGCCTATGTGCTGGAACGCTTCCGGCGCTATACCGAGGACATCTTCGCCGGTGCGCCCGACGAACCCATGCTGGGCATGGCCGAGCGCGCCGTGCGCTTCAGCCAGCAGCAGGGCGGCCTGCTCGCCGCCTATCTGCGCTACGCACTGGGCGATCCTTCCGTGCGTGGCGGGGAACTCGTCGACAAGTACCGCAGCGTGTTCTTCGAACAGATCGCCCGCCTGCGCGAGCGGGGACAGCTGGCAGACGGGGTGGATGAGCGCTGGGCCGCCTATATCCTGATGTTCCTGCAGATGGGCCCGATGATGCTGGAGCCCTACGTGCGCCTGCTGGACGGCGTCTCGATGTACGAGCCCGAGCAGATCAGCGCGCGCAACGCGGCCTATTTCGAGCTGCTGCGCGCCTCGCTGATCCGCCCCCGGAAGCGCACCGGGCGCGAGGATTCCGAGCAAGGCTGAGCGCGCCGCGCACGGCAATCCGTGCGGGCTGGTGTTTACCCGACATCACAACAAGTCGGACGCCGCAGCTGAAGATCCGGCCTGAGATGCCGGTTCCGGCTTGATGCCAGCGAGCCGGGGCGGCCGGCTGCGGCTATCATGTGCCCATGCTCTGGCCGCCCACACGATTGCTGCCGCGTTCATTCCGGCGGCCCACCTGCGTCACAGTGCTGCTCCTGCTCGCCACCCACGCGGCGGCCGGAACGGAAACCA
>JBFKIN010000327.1:0-3705 GCA_041632255.1 Oceanococcus sp.
CCGGAGGCGGCGGCCGTCGCAGCCGGCTCCACACCGAAGTCGTTGCGCAGGATCTCCGCCATCTCCGGCGGCAGATCGGGGTGCGCCGCGAGTTTTCCGAGATACTCGTCGCGCGCTGCCGCATCACCCTGCTGCGCGGCTCCCACCAGGGCATACCACAGGGCTCGCACATGGTCCGGCTGCAGGGCCAGGGCGGCGCGAATCAGTTCCATGGGGCGGCCAGCCAGGCGCTGATTATTCGCCATGCCGCGCGCTTCGGCCTCGGCGATCAGCAATTCGGCATTGCGGCCGTCGCTCAGGGCATTGGCCCGCTCGAAAGCTCGCGCCGCTTCCGCATGCCGATCCATCACCGAGTAGGAACGCCCCAGCATGGCCCAGCCGCGCAGATCGTCGGGTTGCTGCTCGAGCCGGCGCGCCAATCCGTCCACCATCTCCTCAATGCTCGGCTGAGCTTGGGCCTGGGCTTCGCTTTGAAACGGGCGAAAATGCTGGCTTCCATCAGAAATCAGGAAGATCCCCGCACTGAACAGCACAGGGCTCAGCGCCAGAACCCATTTCTGGGTGGCCGAAAACGGCCGAAAGCCCCAGACGCGTTCACCCTTGAGGTCGCTGCGGGCCGCATCGCCCAGCAGTGCGCGGGCCCGCTCGAATTCGTCCGGGCTGATCTCGCCGGCTTCCCGCCTGGATTCCAGTTCCGCCAGTTCGGCGCGCAGCGCCGCGGCGTTGAACTTCAGCCGCTGGGCATTGCTCAGGCCCGCTTGCTGACGGCTTCCCAGCACCATCCAGAGGCCGGCCGCAAAGGCCAGACCCAGACCCGTCATCCACGCCAGTTCAGTCACGCTCCACCTCGTCCAGCAGCTTGTTGAGCTCCGGCGCCCCAGGCTCCGCCCGCTGCGGCGCACCGGCTTGGCGCCGCATGTGCCAGACAAGGCCCAGAGCGAGCAGCAACATCAGCAACGGACCGAGCCACAGCATCAGGGTCAGGGGCTTGAAAGGGGGGCGATAAAGGACGAAATCGCCATAACGTTCAGTCATGTAGGCGCGAATTTCACCGTCGCTGCGCCCATCCTCGATC
This sequence comes from Oceanococcus sp., assembly GCA_041632255.1. Lineage (GTDB taxonomy): Bacteria > Pseudomonadota > Gammaproteobacteria > Nevskiales > Oceanococcaceae > Oceanococcus. The sequence goes on from JBFKIN010000327.1 coordinate 1,076, forward strand.
ATCTGGCGGACCTGGTCGCGCAAATCCTGAGCCAGTTCCGCATTGGAATCGGCGATCGACTGGTTCTGACAGACCAGACAGCGCAGTTCCTTGTTCAGCGCCTGCCAGCGATCCTCGTCACTATCGCTCCAGGCCTGCGCCTGAGCCGGCGTCACCAGCAGCAGCATCAGAACGAACGCCCGCAGCAGCGGCGCAGCATCAAATGCTGTGGCGCGCCCGCGCGAACAGCGCCCGGTTCCCACCGGTGGCAGGATATTCATCGTCATCGCTTTGCGCCGGAAGCGCGGTTCTGCGGGACCCGTTCGGCGGGAGGCCGGAACCGCAGTGTGGATTGCTTCACGAAGACTCGGCCTCCAGTTGCCGCAGCAGCGGCAACAGCTCTTCGTTGACGTATTGCCAGGTCATCGGACCGATGCGCTTGCCCCGGATCCGACCAGCGCGGTCCACCACAAAAGTCTCCGGGACACCATACACCCCGTAATCCAGTCCGACCCGGCCATCCCTGTCCATGGCGCTGGCACGGTACGGGTTGCCGTGGCGCTGCAACCACTGCCGCGCCTCTTCGGGCCGATCCTTGTAATTCAGACCGTAAAGGTGGATGTCCGGCCGCCGGCCCAGTTCGACAAGGATGTCGTGCTCGGCGCGGCAGGCAACGCACCAGCTGGCCCAGACATTGAACAGGCTGACCTCACGGGCCAGCGTGGCCTGGCTGAGCTCCTCACCGCCATGCAGCGCCGGCAGCGCAAAGGCCGGCGCGGGCTTGCCGATCAACGGCGAGTCGACCTCCCGAGGGTCCAGGCTCAGGCCGCGACCCAGCACCAGGATCAGGGCAAGCACCACCAGCAAAGGCGCGACAATCAGCAGTCGTTTCACGCCCCGGCCTCCTGGCCCAGCGGGGCTTCGGCGCGATCCCTCTGCAGCCGGTATCGCCGATCACGCGCGGCAATGCCGCCGCCCAGTGCCATCAGCACGGCGCCGAACCAGATCCAGCGAATATAGGGCTTTCGGTACAGCCGCAGACTCCAGGCCCCCTCGCCCAGCGGCTCGCCCAGAGCCACATAGAGATCGCGATTCCAGCGGATATCCACGGCCGACTCGGCCATGGGGTTGTTAGGCTGCGAATGGTAGGCGCGCTTTTCCGGCTGCAGCCGGGCGATCAGTTCGCCATCGCGATGAATTTCGACCACACCACGATCGGCCTGGTAATTGGGCCCATCCACCTTGCTGGTCCCGCGGAAAGTCCATTGCAGGCCGTCGATGGTGGTGGACTGTCCCGGCCGCAGGGCGACGTCACGCTCGCTGTCCGCCTGACTGACAAGCCCGGCACCAATGGCAAAGACACCCAGCCCCAGGTGGGCCACGCACATGCCCAGGATCGCCCGCGGCGGCCAGCGCCCGCGACGCCCCCAACGCAACAGTTCCGCCATGGCGCTCAATACCGTCCAGGCCGCCATCACGCAGGCGGCATAAATGCCGATGCCGCGCAGATGGGGCGTGGTCGCGGCGAGGGTGAGCCCCACGACAACAGCCAGCGCCAGGGCCCAGCGCGCATCCTGCCAGGCCCGACGCCAGTTCGCCTGCCACCAGTGCACGCTGTAGGACAGCCCGACCAGCACCAGCAGCGGCAGCATCAGGGGCACGAAGGTGGCATTGAACCAGGGTGGCCCGACCGAGGGCTTGGCGAAGCCCATGGCGTCCACGATCAACGGATACAGGGTGCCGAGCAGCACGCTCAGCGCCGCCACGACCAGAAAGGCGTTGTTGAGGAGGATCAGGCCCTCGCGTGAGGCCAGTCTGACGCCCTGCCCGCTGCTCAATCGCCCACCGCGCCAGGCGAACAGGGCCAGAGATCCGCCAACGACCACGGCGAAGAAAGCCAGGATGAAGACCCCGCGCGCGGGGTCGCTGGCAAAGGCATGCACCGACACCAGCACCCCCGAACGCACCAGGAAGGTTCCCAGCAGACTCAGTGCGAAGGCCGCGATGGCCAGCAGGATGGTCCAGCTGGCCAGCACCCTGCGCTTCTCGGTGGCGGCCAGCGAATGAATCAGTGCGGTACCCACGAGCCAGGGCATGAAGGAGGCATTCTCGACCGGATCCCAGAACCACCAGCCTCCCCAGCCGAGTTCGTTGTAGGCCCACCAGCTGCCGAGCATGATGCCCAGGGTCAGAAACACCCAGGACCACAGGGTCCAGGGGCGCGTCCAGCGCAGCCAGGCGACGTCCAGCCTGCCGTGCAGCAAGGCAGTGATCGCGAAAGCGAAGGCCACGGAAAAGCCGACGTAACCCATGTAGAGCATGGGAGGATGAATCGCCAGCCCCGGATCCTGCAGCAAGGGATTGAGGTCACGGCCATCCAGGGGCACGACCGGCAGACGCTCGAAAGGATTGGAAGTCAGCAGCACGAAGAGCAGGAATCCGGCAGCCACGCCGCCGAGTATCGCCAGGACCGTTGCACTCATGTCCAGCGGCAGGCTGCGCGCGCGCATCGACACCGCCAAGCTCCAGCCGGTCAGCATCAGCAGCCACAGCAGCAGCGATCCCTCGTGGCCACCCCAGACCGCGGAAACCTTGTAGAGCAGCGGCAGTGAGGAATTCGACTGCTGCGCCACATAGGCGATGGAAAAGTC
>JBFKIN010000328.1:0-3704 GCA_041632255.1 Oceanococcus sp.
CCGGGCGCGCCGGCGACCGTTCTCAGGCCAGAGGCAGGGTCATCACGCCGCAGCTTCCCCCACCGGGTCGGGGCTCCAGCGCGATCTCCCCGCCATGCAGCTGGGCGATCTGCTGCACGAAACTCAGTCCGAGACCGGTGCCCTTGCCGGCATCCGGGCGCGGCAGGGAGTAGAAGCGCTCGAAGACCCGCTTGCGGGCATAGTCCGGAACCCCTGGTCCGCGGTCGCAAATGGCACAGCGGGCCAGACCGTCGATCTGTTCAAGCGTGACAGTCAGTTCGCCGCCGGTTGGCGAGTGGGCGATGGCATTATCGAGCAGGTTGACCAGGGCCCGGTGCAGCAGCAGGGCATCGCCGCGCACCCGTATGCCGCCGGTGGGCATGCGCCGCTGCAACTGGATACGCCGTTGCTCCAGCTGCGGGGCCAGACTGCCGAGCGCCTCGTCCAGGAGTTTGGCCGGGTCCAGCAGCGTGGTGGCCTCCAGCGCATCGCGGTTCTCGATCTCGGCCAGTTCCAGCATGCGTTCGATCAGCGCCCGCAGGCGGGCCGCTTCATTGCGGATATTGGCCAGAAAGCGTTGCCGGTCTTTCTCGGGAACCTCCTCGCCAAGCAACTCCGCGGCGCCCGTGATGGCGGCGGTGGGGCTCTTCAACTCGTGGGTGAGAGCCTGCACGTACTCCTCGACGTAAGTCTTGCCGTCCAGCGCGCTGCGCAACCGGGCCATGGCTTCACCGACCCGACCGATTTCATTGTCGCCGAGCGCCGGCGGGCCGACCCGCCGCCCGGCGGACAGGTCTTCGGCGTAGTCGTGCAGCTGCTGCAGGGGGCGGCTGACCCAGCGGTACAGGCCAAGCGCCAGCAACAGGGCCGCCGCCAGCACGCTGAGGCTGGCCCAGCCCATGCGCCGGATGGCGTCATCGAGAAAACGCTCCACATTGCGCGTGGTCTTGCCCACGCTGACCACCCCGATCAGCTCGTCGTCGACAAGCACCGGGGCGGCGATGTACATGGTGGAGCCTTCCGGAAACAGCGGATCGTCGCGGGTACTGCGGGCGCCGTACTGGCCCTTCAGCGTGCGGGCGATATCGCGCCACTGCGAGTTGTCGCGGCCCAGGTCGCGGTGGCCGTCCGAGTCGAACAGCACGATGCCGCGGGCATCGGTCACATAGACCCGCATGTCCACCCGGGTTTTCAGCAGGCTGTAGATCTGTGCCTCGAAGCGCCGGTTCTGCACCCGGGAGAACAGGGCCGCCAGGCGCCCGGCATCGATCTGCGGCCCGTCCGCTCCGGCGCGCAGCGCGTCCATCTCGATCTGGGCGGCCAGCAACCAGGCCATGTCGACCAGCAGGTCCTCCTGCGCCTCCATGTAGCGGGGCAGCAGATCGGAGCGCAGCCAGTTGAACAGGCCCAGCACCGCCGCGACGGTGACCAGTGCAAAAACGGTGAAGATGCGATTACGGATGGACATGGCGCTCAGCCACGCTCAGGGCTCAAGGGAGTAGCCCTCGCCGCGATGGGTGCGGATGGGATTGCGCTGCGGCGCAACGGCGCGGATCTTCTGGCGCAAGGTCTTGATGTGGGTGTCCACGGTCCGGTCGAAGGCAGCGGTGGGATCGTTCCAGGCCTGCTCCAGCAACTGCTCCCGTGAAAAGACCCGACGCGGCTGGCGCAGCAGGATGGCGAGCAGGCGGTATTCGTAGCGGGTCAGCTCCAGTGCCTGGCCGTCCAGGCGGACCTGCTGGGCCGCCTCGTCGATCTGGAAGCCGGTTTCGCCGCCGCCGTCGTGGCGGCGCAGCCGGGCGCGGACGCGGGCGGTGAGCTCCCGGGGCGAGAAGGGCTTGGTGACATAGTCGTCGCCGCCAATCTCCAGGCCGACCACCTTGTCGATCTCACTGTCGCGAGCGGTGAGGAAAATGATCGGGGTGGCCGCCTGGGCACGGATGCTGCGACAGACTTCGAAGCCGCTGGTGTCCGGCAGACCGACATCCAGTATGACCAGGGCCGGGGAGCGGGCTCGAAACGCCAGCAGCGCGTCAGAGCCGGTACGGCACCAGTGCGGTTCAAAACCCTCCGTCTTGAGGGCGTAGACGATGTTGTCCGCGATCGCCGGTTCGTCCTCGACCACCAGAATCGCCCGCCCGCTCACGTTGGTGCTCCCCGCTTCATCCGAACTTCATTCTAAGCCCATCTATGAAGCCCAGGCTGGCCCCATGTTCAACCGGGAGCTTCCCCATGACGCGCGTTCTCACTCTGCTTGCCCTGCTGTTCGGGACGCTGGCCGGCGCCAGCGAGCCGCCGACCCGCCTGGACGAAGTCCGGGCGCCCAGCCTGCTGCTGCCCGGAGACCAGGACGGCCAGTACCGCCCTGCGCCGCTGCTCGAGCTCCAGGCGGACATCCGGGTCACCGGCCCCATCGCCCGTACTGTCCTGGTGCAGGAATTCCGCAATCCTGGCAGCGACTGGGTGGAGGCGTTGTACGCCTTTCCGCTGCCGGAGGATGCGGCGGTCGATCATCTGCGCATGGTGATCGGCGAGCGGATCATTGTCGGCGAAATCCAGGAGAAGGCCGAGGCGCGCGCCACTTACGCCGAGGCCAGGGAGGCCGGGCACAAGGCCGCGCTGGTCGAGCAGCACCGGCCGAACCTGTTCACCACGGCGGTGGCCAACATTCCCCCGGACGGCAAGGTGCGCATCGAAATCGAGTATCAGCAGTCGCTGCGCTGGCGCGACGGCGAGTTCAGCCTGCGTTTCCCGCTGGCCATCACCCCGCGCTACAGCCCGACGGCCACGCCGCAGGTCCAGCACTTTGACCTGGAGAACGGCTGGAGCCTGCTGCCGGGGGAATTGCCCAACGGCGCGGACCTCACCGGCCGGGTCACCATCCCGGCGCAGATTCGCCTGGACATCCGGCCCGGTTTCGCGGTGGACCACGTGACCAGTCCCAGCCACCCCATCGTGCAGCGGCAGCAGGACGGGCGCATCCAGGTTGAACTGGCCCGGGGTCCGGTGCGGGCCGATCGCGATTTCCGTATCGCCTGGCGTCCCCGTCCCGGCGCCGAGCCGCAGGCGGCGTTCTTCACTGAATCCACGCCGCAGGGGGACTTCGGTCTGCTGCTGGTGACGCCGCCCCAGGGGCAGCCCCGCCACAGCCTGTCCCGGGAGCTGATTCTCGTCATCGATACCTCAGGGTCCATGGGCGGCGAGCCGATTCGCGCGGCAAAGGCCGCCCTGCTCCGCGCTCTGGACAGCCTGAGCCCCGGCGATCGCTTCAATCTGATCCAGTTCAACAGCGGAAGCGAAGCGCTGTTCCCTGCGCCGGTGGCGGCCCAGCAGAGTCACCTTGATCAGGCGCGGCGCTATGTCAGGCGGCTGGATGCCGGCGGGGGCACCAACATGAAGCCGGCCCTGCAGCGGGCCCTGGCCAAGAACCTTGCGGCCGATGGCGGCGTGCTGCGGCAGATCGTGTTCATCACCGATGGCGCGGTCAGCAACGAGTCCGAGCTGTTCACGCTGATTCAGCGGGACCTGGGTGGCGACCGCCTGTTCACTGTCGGGATCGGTTCGGCGCCGAACACCTGGTTCAGGAGCGAGGCGGCGCGCGCCGGTCGGGGCAGCTACACCTTCATCGACCGGGCCGCCGAGGTCGAGACCCAGATGGACGGTCTGTTCGTGATGCTGGAGTCGCCGGTGCTGACCGGACTGCA
>JBFKIN010000329.1:0-3699 GCA_041632255.1 Oceanococcus sp.
CAGGCGATCCTGATCGAAGGGCTCATGATAGATCTGCACCCCGATCAGCAACTGCAGGGTGGGCGCCAGATACTGCAGCATGCCCACGGCGGAATAGGGAATGCGCCGGGCCCCATAGGCGAACAGAATCAGGGGCAGTGCCGTCACGGGGCCGCCCAGCACCAGGAGTAGCTGGGCCGTTGAACCGCTGTCCATGAACTGCGCCTCGCCCCGGCCGTGCAGCCAGACCAGCCCGAGCAGAACCACGGGCAGCAGCAGCGCTCCCTCGATGGCCAGCCCGCTTGTCGCTTCGATATTGGTCTGCTTGCGGATCAGTCCGTAGCAGGCAAAGGAGCAGGCCAGCGTCAGGGCGATCCAGGGCAGCCGGCCATGCTGCCAGGTCAACCACGCCACTCCCGCCGCAGCCAGAATCACCGCGATCTTCTGGGCCCTCAGCAGTCTCTCGCCCAACACCAGGGTGCCCAGGGCCACGTTCACCAGGGGATTGATGTAATAGCCCAGGCTGGTCTCGACGATGTGGCCAGAGTTGATCGCCCAGATATACAGATACCAGTTCAGGCTGATGAAGGCGCCCGAAGCGCCCAGGTTTCTCAGCAGGCGAGGATTGTCGCGTACCGGAGCCAGCCAGCGCAGTCCGCGGCTGAGGATCAGCAGCAGGCAGACGCTGACGAAGCACCAGGCCACTCGATGCAGCATGATCTCCAGGGCTGGGACCTGATCAAGCAGTTTCCAGTACAGGGGAAACAGCCCCCAGAGAAGAAAGGCGGCAAGGGCGGCGAAATAGCCCGTGGAACTGGCGGTGTCGGTGTTCAAGCGCGCAGTGTCGGAAAACTGCGTATCCTAGGCAAGTCCCTGAAATCTCTCGCGCCCTTGGCTCAGCATCCCAGCTACCTGCCGCTTTACCGGGCACTGGTGGAATACGCCCAGGATCTGCTCGGCGTGCTCGATCTTGCCGGACAGGTTCGCTACCTGAGCCCGGCGGCGGAGCAGGTCGCCCGGGCGCGGCCCACCCATCTGGTGGATCAGCCCTTCGTGAATCTCTGCCATCCCCGCGACCGGGATCGCTTTGATGCCTGGTTCGGGCGTCTGCAGCGCAGCGGCGAGCGTGAATCCTGCGAGCTGCGGCTGGGTCGAGATCCCCACTGGCGGCGTCTGCAGCTGACCGGCGTCAAGGTTAATGAAGACGAAAACAGCGAGGTCATCGTCATCAGCGGGCATGACGTGACCCTGGAAGTCGAATCGGCGCGGGCGCTGAAAGCCAGCGAGCAGCGTTATCACGGCGCCTTCGACTACTCGCCCATCGGCAAGGCCCTGCTGCTGGCCGACAGCGAGGTGGCCGAGTGCAACAGGGCACTGGCCGAGATGCTGGGTTGCTGGGTTTCCGAGCTGATCGGTGCGCCGCTGTTCGCCCGGTTTCCCGAAGAGGCTGCGCAAGCCCTGGAACAGGACACCGTCACCCTGACCAGCCGGCAGGCCAATGCCTGCGAGCGCGAGGTACAGGTGAGGCCGCCGGGCCAGCCCCCGCAATGGCTGTTGATCAACATGGCGCCGATCTGGAACGAGGATCGCAGCCTGGAGCACTTCATCGTGCAGCTCCAGGACACCACCGACCGCCATCTGGCCGAGCAGGCCCTGCGCGAAAGCAATGTGGAGTTGCAGCGCTCCAACGAAGAGCTGAAGCGCTTCGCCTTCATGGCCAGCCATGACCTGCGTGAGCCCCTGCGTGGCATCGGAGGCTCGATTCAGCTCATTGCGCGCCGCTACAAGGACGTCCTGGACGAGGGAGGCCGGGAGCTCGCCCAGCAGGCGGTTGGCGGGGTGAAGCGGCTGCAGGCCTTGCTGGATGAACTGGTGGCCTATACGGAGCAGATGCGTGGCGGCGAGCTGCAGCGCCAGAGCGTGGCGACGGCCCGGCTGGTCGATGACATCATCGCGGAGTTTGCCGACCGCCTGAAGGCCTGTGGCGGCGAGATCAGCCACGCCGACCTGCCCAGCGTGCTGGGCGAACCGGAGCCCCTGCGCCAGGTGTTCTGGCATCTGCTGGACAATGCGCTGAAATTCGCTGCGCCGGAGAGGCCGCCGCGCATTCGGGTCAGCGCCAGCTGGGGCAAGGGCGTCTGGCAGTTCTGTGTCGAGGATAATGGCATCGGCATCGCTGAAGAGCATCATGAGCAGGTGTTCGAGGTTTTCCGGCGGCTCAGTGTCGACACCGCCGGGACCGGCATGGGCCTGGCGACAGTGCGCAAGATGATCGAGCGCCATGGCGGCAGAATCTGGGTCGAGTCCGCGCCTGATCAGGGCGCCCGTTTCTGCTTCACGCTGCCGCCGGAGTAAGGGCCCGGCTTTTGCCGGAATCGGCGCATTTCGCTATCCTCCCGCGTCTTTCTTCGCCCTTTCACGGGCTCGTCGCACAGGAGTTCATCATGAAAGCACCGGTTCGCGTCGCCATCACGGGTGGTGCCGGTCAGATTGCCTATTCGCTGGCATTTCGTATCGCCGCCGGCGACATGCTTGGCCCCGATCAGCCTGTCATCCTGCAGCTGCTCGAGATCCCGCCGGCCATGGGCGCGCTCGAAGGCGTGGTCATGGAGCTGAACGACTGCGCCTTCCCGCTGGTGCAGGACATCGTGGCCACCGATGATCCCAATGTGGCTTTCAAGGATGCCGACTTCGCGCTGCTGGTCGGCGCCCGCCCGCGCGGCCCCGGGATGGAGCGCAAGGATCTGCTGCAGGCCAATGCGCAGATCTTTTCGGTGCAGGGCAAGGCCCTGAACGATCACGCCAGCCGTGACGTCAAGGTGCTGGTGGTCGGCAATCCGGCCAACACCAATGCCCTGATCGCGCGCGAGAATGCACCGGATCTGGATCCCGGCCTGTTCACGGCGATGACCCGTCTGGACCATAACCGGGCCTTGGCGCAGCTGGCCGAAAAGACCGGCAAGCACATCAACGACATCGAGAAGATGGTCATCTGGGGCAACCACAGCGCGACCCAGTACCCGGACCTGCACCATGCCACGGTGGCCGGCCAGCCCGCGATGAGCCTGGTCGATCAGGCCTGGTACGAGAGCGACTTCATCCCCACCGTGCAGCAGCGCGGCGCCGCCATCATCAAGGCGCGTGGGGCGTCGTCGGCCGCCTCGGCCGCTTCGGCCGCCATCGACCACATGCGCTCCTGGGCGCTGGGTTCCAATGGCGGCTGGGTGAGCATGGGTGTGGCCTCGGATGGCAGCTACGGCGTCGCCGAGGGCGTGGTCTACTCCTACCCCTGCGTCTGCGAGAACGGCCGTTACGAGATCGTCCAGGGTCTGGAAATCAACGACTTCAGCCGCAAGCTGATGCAGGCCACCGAACAGGAACTGCGCGAGGAGCGCGCGGCGGTGGAAAACCTGCTCGGCTGATACCTTAAATCTGTGGAAAAGCCCGGCTCTGCGCCGGGCTTTTTTTTGCCCGCCGCCGGCAGAAGGGCCGTCGGCCCGAGCGGGGCGGGAAAGTGGGCCCGGCCCGGGCCAGCAGCTCAGGCGGACGGGGCTGGATGCGATATGCCCCGCCTGCGCGGATGTCGTGCGCGTTCTCTCCGGCAGGTGACAGATGGCATACACTGGCATGCCGACCTCGCAGGAGTGGGTGCATGAGCGAGCAGGAATCCGAAGAGCCGGTCCGCCTGAGCGGCGGCTGTCAGTGCGGTGCCGTGCGCTA
>JBFKIN010000330.1:0-3650 GCA_041632255.1 Oceanococcus sp.
CGGCGGGGACAGCCCCGGCGGCAACTGCTTCTCGCCCAGCAACGGCATCGTCGGCCTGTCGGTGGGCTGGGGTGATGTGTATCGCTGGCAGCGGCCGGGCCAGTACGTGGAATTCGACGGTCTGGGCAATGGCCGCTACGTGGTGCACGCCCAGGTGGACGAGAAGAACAACGTGATCGAGTCGGACGAGACCGACAACATCTCCTACGCCTACATCGAGGTGCAGGGCGAGACGATCACGATCCTGGAACGCGGCTGGGGCATCTCGCCCTGGGATCCGCGCAAGGAGGTCTTCACCGGTCCGCATCCGACACAGCGCGAGGCCGATTACGGTCTGGAGTCCGACTTTGTCGGCCGGGTGCAGGCCCCGACGCCGGGCAGTAGTGGTGGCGCCCTCGGCTTCGGCGTCATCCTGATCGGTCTGCTCGGCTGGCGGCGTCTGCGTCGCTGAGCGGGATGGCCGCGGCGCCAGCCGGCGTCGCGGCCTGTCAGGGGCCGGGGATCTGGCTTTCGCCGTCGCTCACCACGCCACCGTCGAGCAGCCGCAGCACCTCGTCCAGGGCCTGGCGCATGACCGCAGCCTCGCCGTTGCCTTCCCAGACATGATCGGAGCCCACGACCAGGTACAGGTGGGTGGGCACACCGAAGGCGCGCAGCGCGTCGGTCATCTGCCGGCTCTGGTCCACCGGCACCGTCTGGTCGTTGGTGCCGTGGGTGAGCACTGCGCCCTTGAGGGTGGACAGGCCATCGGCGTGCAGCACGTTGGTGATTTCGGCATAACGGTCCGGCACCTCTTCGAGGGTGCCGCCGTTCTCCTCTTCGATCTCCTGCTGCGCCAGGGCGGCGGCGGGCAGGGTCGGGGCCAGGCTGCGGATGCCCAGATACTCCTGGGTCAGGTTGTGTACGCCCTCGGCCTGCACCCAGTAGTCCCACAGCGGTGAGCAGTCGGCCCGCACGGCGTCCGGGCCGTAGGCGGCGGGGCCTGCGGCGTTGCTGCCCATGCTCGCGCCAATATTGATCAGCTGGGTGATGGACGGGTAGCGGTCCATGAAATACTGGGCCGCCAGGATGGAGTCGGCAGCGCCGGAGCGCACGGCCCAGCCGTAGTTGGCCACGAAACCGAAGGCTTCGGTTTCCCGATCCTCCTGTCCGGAATAATCCATCGCCACCGCGACGGCGCCGGCAGCGGCGACTTCGCGCATGTGTTCCCGCCAGGCGCAGGATTCGTTGCCGTGGCCATGAAACATCACCACGAGTTGCGTTGGCGCCGGATCATCCGGCAGGGCGTAGCGGCCGGGCGGCAGGCCCAGCGCGCTCATCAGGCCGATGCCCTCGTCGCTCATCGCCTGGATGCGGGCGTCGTCCCGGGTCGCACAGGCGGTTTCGACTTTCGTCGGCGGCGGCGTCAGGGGAGGCAATGGCAGCGCACAGGCCAGGTCGCCATCCGGCAGCGGCGTCGTGGCGCGGCCGGCGCCGCCGTCATTGCAGGCGCCGAGCAGTCCGGCGGCCAGCAGGGCGGCGGTCAGGTGGGGCCAATGGGTCTTGGGTACCAGGTCATCATGGCATGGCATGGGTGTCTCCCCGAGGGTCATGGTTCCGGTCTCGCGCCGGGCATCGGCACAGGATCATAAGCCATCGGCCAGGGCGCGCCGGACTGAACAGCGGACGCTGGTAGGGTCGGCTCAGATGCCCTCGGCGTGAACCACGTGCTCCAGGCGGCTGAGCTCGACCGGCTTGGTCACGAAATAATCAGCCCCGGCATCCATGGCTTTTTCCCGGTCGCGCGCCGAGGTGGAGCCGGTCAGGGTGACGATGCGGCCCTCGAAACCGGCCTGTCGAACGCGCCGGATCAGGTCGGTGCCATGGCCGCCGGGGAGATTCAGGTCGGTGATCAGGCATTGCGGCGTGACCTCGCGGGTCAGCGCGATGGCGCGATCGAAATTCTCGGCGCGGGCCACCCGGTGGCCGGCCTTTTCCAGCATCAGCGAGAACAGCATGGCCAGCGCGTCGTCGTCCTCGGCGAGAACGATGTCCAGGGTCTCCTCGGGCAGCGCGCTGCTGGGTGCCTCGCAGTGGGGCGCCTTGAGCGTCAGCCGGAAGCAGCTGCCCTCTCCGAGCGTGGACTGCAGGGTCAGGTCGCCGCCCATGCGCCGGGCCAGCTGCCGGCTGATGTTGAGCCCGAGGCCGGCGCCCGGCGCATCCTCGGTGACACGTTCGAACGCGCCGAAGACCCGTTCGAGATCCTTTTCCGGGATGCCGGGCCCGCTGTCGCTCACCGCCAGCTCCAGCTTGCCGTTGCGCCAGGCCAGCTCGAAGGCGACGAATCCCGTTTCCGTGAACTTGCAGGCATTGCCCAGCAGATTGACCGCGATCTGGCGCAGGCGGGTGCCGTCGACTTCGACCCAGTCCGGCAGGTCGGCGATATCGCCGATCCGCAGTTCGAGATTGCGGCGCTCGGTCAGCGGCGTGAACATGTCCTTGAGCTCGCTGACCAGCTCGGCCAGTTCCAGCGGCGCGGGCTGGATCAGGGTCTCGGCCGCGTTGATCCGGCCCTGCTCCAGCAGATTGTCGACCAGGGTGACGAGATAGCGACAGGCCCGTTGCACCGCCCGGGCCTCTTCGCTGTCCGGGCTGCCGTCCAGCCAGCGCTCGGCGTAGCCCTGGATGGCCGTCAACGGGGTGCGGAATTCATGCGACATGCCGGCGATGAAGCGGCTCTTGGCGGCATTGGCCCGTTCCGCCTCGCCAAGCGCCTCGCGCAGTTGCGCGCTGCTGCGCTCCAGGCGCTGGCGCAGGATGGACATCTCGTGATGCTCCTGCTGCGTGTCCTGCAATTCGTCGTGGCGCTGACGGGCGTCGAGCAGCAGCAGCCAGGCGCCGTCCGGGGTGCTCTTGAGCTGCAGGTCGACCACCGCGCCGCCGCTCAGATTGACGAATTCCAGCAGTTCGTCGTGGCTGCAGTCCAGTCCGTAGAGCACCGGCAGTTCGGTGCAGGCCCAGTCGCCTTCAGCCAGTGTCAGGCCGTAGCGGTCCGGACTGCCGTGAATCCGTCGGATGTGGAACTGCTCATCGACCTCCAGGCACAGCGGCTGACAGCGGGCCTGCACCATCTCGTTGATCCAGGCCGCGGCGCTCATGCGTTCATTCTCGCGGCCAGTTCGGAAAAGGCCTGTTCCACGTTGTCGCCGCTCAGCGCGCTGGTCGGCAGCCAGACCTGGCCGGCCTCCCGCAGTGCGGTGATCCGGCTTTCGTCGATGGCCCACTCATCGACCAGATCGGCCTTGTTCAGCAGCCCGATCCAGGGGATGTCACCCAGCTTGCCGGCCAGCTGCTCGCGCAGGCCGAGCGCGGCGTCCAGGGTGTCCGGCCGGGTGCCATCCACCACCAGCAGGTAGCCGGCGGTGCCGCGCAGGTAGCTGTTGAAGGCCGGCGGTGCGCTGTTGCTGCCGGCGATGTCCCAGATGATCAGCTTTTCCAGCGCGCCGTCAGGGGTTTGCACCTCTTTGGTGTCGATCTTGACCCCGACCGTGGTGAGGTACTTGTCGTCATAGGCGTTGCTGACGAAACGCCGGACCGTGCTGGTCTTGCCGACGCCGAAATCGCCGAGCAGACAGATCTTGCGCACGTTCATGGATGCAGCCATCTCTCAG
>JBFKIN010000331.1:0-3647 GCA_041632255.1 Oceanococcus sp.
ACGACGCCGCTCCTGGTGACACCGTTGAACTGGAAGTAGTCATTCGAATTTTCGTCGTTCAGGCGGCAGTTGGTGAAACGGGTGCCGAACAGATCAAAGCCCTGGCTGGTGTAAGGAGAACCGACATCCACACCCATCTCCTCGATATCCGCCTCACTGCCGCTGTCGCACTGGCCATTCTGCAAGCTCTTCGCGCTCGTCGCGGCGCCGACGCTGGAGGCCGTGGCGACGATACTGGAGACCTGCTTGGCCACGACCGCTGGCGAACCCAGATCGGTGCTGGGACCACTGTCGCTGGAACTGCAGGCCGCAAGGCTCATGGCCGCTGCGACGACGGCCAGGCTGGAGAACTTCGATGTCCTCTGTCTTACCCCTGGGTTTTGATGTGCACTGCCGACGCGCGGGCTGTGCCCGACTCTGGCGCAAGATACCCCTTTTGCGTGAATGCGCAATTCAAATTTTGCTATTCACTCGAGCCCCGGCGATGCTTGGCATTCAACAACCGGAATTCGTGGCGTGACAACAGACTGGAAAACACTGTCGGCTCAGGCGCTGGCCCAGGCCATTCGTGAGCGCAGGACCAGCGCGCGCACGGTGGTGGACGCGCACATCGCGCATATCGAGGCCGTGAATCCAAGGCTCAATGCGGTGGTGTTTGATCGCTACGCTCTGGCCCGGGCCGAAGCTGATGCGGCGGACGCCCGAATCGCTGCGGCCGAGGACCCCGACAGCCTGCCCCCCCTGCTGGGTGTGCCCTGCACCATCAAGGAAAACTTCGAGTTCGAAGGCACGCCGCAGGCCTCCGGACTTGTTGCTCGCCGGCACATCATCAATGAGCGCGATGCACCGACCGTGGCGCGCATTCGCGCCGCCGGCGCCATTCCGCTGGGAGTGACCAACACTTCCGAACTGTGCATGTGGATGGAGAGCAACAACCGGGTCTACGGCCGCAGCCGCAACCCCTACGATCCGTCCCGTATCGTCGGCGGCTCATCCGGCGGCGAAGGCGCCATTATTGGCGCCGGGGGCTCCCCCTTCGGCCTGGGCGCGGATGTCGGCGGGTCCATCCGCATGCCCGCCTTCTTCAACGGGGTTTTCGGCCACAAGCCCTCTCCGGGCATTGTGCCCAATGCCGGCCAGGTGCCCCTGCCCACCGGCGACATCGACCGTTATTGCGTCACCGGCCCGCTGGCCCGGCGGGCCGAGGACCTGATGCCGCTGCTCAGAATCCTTGCCGATCAGCCCGCAGCCCTGGGTGATCCGGCGGCGGTGGATCTGTCCTCGTTGCGGGTGATCTGCGTGCCAGACAATGGTCGCCACAGGGTCAGCCCGGACATGCGTGAGGCCCAGGCACGGGCCGCCGCCAGCCTGAGACCTCTGGTGGCCTCCGTCGAGGAGCGACGCCTGCGCCGCCTGAAGTCCTCGTTCGAGATCTGGGCCGGCATGATGGGCGCCGCAAATGGGGAGGCTTTCGCCAGCCAGCTCGGCATGGGCCGGCCTATCGCCACCGGCCGGGAGCTCTTCAAGCTGAGTCTGGGCCGTTCGGCTCACACCCTGCCGGCCCTCGCCCTGGCCCTCACGGAAAAGTTGCCGCTGAACCAGCGCAAATGGCAGGCGGCTGGCGCCGCATTGCGCACAGAACTGCTTGATCTGCTCGGCGATGACGGGGTGCTGCTCTATCCCAGCTACAGCTGCGCCGCCCCGCGACATCGCGCACCGATCTGGCGTCACACCTTCCACTGGACCTACTGCGGCATCATCAACGTGATGGAGCTGCCATCCACCCAGGTGCCGATGGGCCTGAACGCGGCAGGCTTGCCGCTGGGCATCCAGGTGGTTGGCGCACCCGGCAAAGATCACCTGACCATCGCCGTAGCCCGGGAACTGGAACGCCGCTGCGGAGGCTGGGTGCCGCCCTTTTAGGGCGCGCCACGTCGCCCGCCGCGCGGCGCTGCCGCTTCGGCGGTGCCGGCAGAGGCACCCGAAAGCCGGGCGTCCGCCCGAAAATGCACAACTGTCTATACAACTGTATTTACATTTGTTCATCTCTCAGGCACACTGAGATCGTCACTTTTCGCAAGCTGCGTGCTGCGCGGCCCATCTCATGACTGCCAATACCGGCGCGCACGCGGCTCAGCCGTGGACGCAACAACTCCTGCACAGTCGCTGGCTGGACGGCCACGCACTGAGTTTCTTTCTCGAGGAACTCAACCCCCTGTGGTCCCTGGTCGAGCCCCGCGGCCGCATCCTCGACATCATCGAGGAAACGCACGACACCAAGTCCTTCGTGCTGTCGCCGGGCTGGGGCTGGCGGCGATTCAAGCCGGGCCAGCACATCGGCGTGGCCGTGGAAATAGACGGCCGGCTGTATCGCCGCCGCTATTCGATCTCCAGCGCGGCCGTGCGCCACGCGCGGGATCCGATCACCATCACCGTGAAACGAGAGCGCGGCGGACGTATCTCCAACCACCTGCACGACCAGGCCCGGGTGGGCGAGGTGCTGCGCCTTGCCCTGCCGGCCGGTGATTTTGTCCTGCCCTCAGCGGCACCGGACAAACTGCTGCTGCTTGCGGCCGGCAGTGGAATCACTCCGATCATGGCCCAACTGCGCGCTCTGCTTGCCGGCGGACACGCCGGCCGCATCAGCCTGCTGCATTATGTCCGCAGCGCGGCTGATCGCATTTTCGGCGCGGAGCTCGAAGCTCTGGCACGTCAGCATCCCCATCTGACCGTGCACTGGTGCCTCGAAGAGGGCATGACCGAACCGCAGCGTTTCAGCCCCGCGCAGATCGCCATGCTGGTGCCTGACTATGCCTCGCATCACACCATGCTGTGCGGTCCGGCCGGTTTCATGGCCGCAGTGCGCGGCCACTGGGACGAGCTCGGTCTGAATGCCAGCCTGCAGTTCGAATACTTCGGCAGCGTGCCTGACCTGAAACCGCAGGCGTCCGCCGCCGGGACTGTCGGGGTGCGCCTGGCCGGCCAGCGGCGCGAACTGCGCGCCGCCCAGGACCAGAACCTGCTGCAGGCGCTGGAAGGCGCCGGCGAGTCCCCCGCCTACGGCTGCCGCCGGGGCATTTGCCAGAGCTGCAAATGCCGCAAGCTCAGTGGCAGCGTGCGCAACCTGGTGACCGGCGCCGTGTCACGAGAACCCGAGGAGGAGATTCAGCTGTGCATCTCCGCCGCCGAATCCGACCTCGTCCTCGACTACTGATAGCCCCATGACGACATTGACCCAAAGCCGCCGCCTCAGCCCCGCCGAGGAAGCCAGCCTGGCCGCCGAACTCGACGCCCTGCGCGACGAGGTGATGAGCGACATCGGCGAGACCGACGCCCGCTACATTCGCCGCATGGTGCGCATTCAGCGCTACACCATGCTGGCCGGCCGCATCGTGCTGATGTTCGGTTTCCACCCGCTGCTGTGGCCCCTGGGCATCCTGGCCCTGGGCGTGGCGAAGATTCTCGAGAACATGGAGATCGGCCACAACGTGATCCATGGCCAGTACGACTGGATGAACGATCCGCGGCTGAACTCGAAGACCTACGAATGGGACATCGTCGGGACCGCCGACAACTGGCGCAAGACACACAACTTCGAGCACCACACCCACACCAACATCCTGGGCCTGGATGGCGATCTGGGCTAC
>JBFKIN010000332.1:0-3636 GCA_041632255.1 Oceanococcus sp.
CTCAGCCGCGGGCTGAACGTCGGGCTTGATTGCGGGACCCTCAGCGCTGTCCAGAGGGCGCAGAATCCAGGCGGCCGCCGCCAGGGCGAAGAGCCCGGCCCCGATCAAGATGGGGCGCAACCAGGACGGCATCAGCGGTTCAGCCTTGATTTCCGCGCTTGCTGCACTGACCTGCGCCGGCCCGCTGATGCGGGTCGGCCCATCCTGGGCATCAGCTCCCGCTTCAACGGCAAACGCCTCGCGCGCCGACGGGGCTGGCACGTCGCGCTCTCCCAGCAGACTGGCGCGCCAGTCGTCCAGCGACTGCGGACGTTCTTCCGGATGAACCCGCAAGGCCCAGTCAATGGCCTGGAGCATCGACTCAGGAAAGCGGTCTGCGCCCAGCTGCGCAGCCGGGACCAGCGGATCCCGACGCAGCCGGTTCACGGCGTCGGTGGGCTTGTGCCCGGCAATGACCCGGTAAGCCACCGCCCCCAGGGCGTAGATGTCCGTCCAGGGCCCCTGTTCCATGCCATCGGAGTACTGCTCAATCGGCGCATACCCCGCCGTCACGACATTGAGCATGGACTTCGTCACCGACCCGAAGGCATGCCGAGCCGCGCCGAAGTCGATCAGAACCGGGCTGCCATCGGCGCGCAGGATGATGTTGGCGGGTTTGATGTCGCGGTGCAGGACACCTGCGGCGTGCACCTGCGCGACCCCTTCAGACAGGGGCAGCAGCAGCTCCCGGAGGGTCTCCGGCGTACTGATCGGCTCGTCCTTGAGCTGGTCATCCAGCGTCTGGCCCGCGACGAAGTCCATCACGAAATAGACCGTACCGTTGGCCTCGAAGAAGCGACTGACCCGCACCAGACTCGGATGGGCGAAGCGCGCCAGGACCTGGGCCTCGCTCATGAACTTCTGCTTGGCCCACTCGAATGCCTCCCGGGTGGCGGCCGAACGCACGGTCACCGACTGACCCTTAGCGCGCGCCGCCAGTTCCGGCGGAAGAAACTCCTTGATCGCGAAGCGCGCGTTCAGCAGGGTGTCATGCGCAAGGTAGGTGATGCCGAACCCACCCTGCCCCAGAACACCCTCTATCCGGTACTCCAGCAGGGTGTCGCCAGCCTTGAGGGCGTCGAAAACTTCATCGGTGGGGGAAGACATCGGAGCATTTTAACGGGGAGAACTCGCGAAACGGGGCTGAGCGCGAAAAGCCGGCCCCGCCCCACCAGATCCGTCATGGCCGGCCAAGGTGACGAGATCCCCATCGATCACCGGTCATGCCATTCGCCGTCACGCTGCTGCAGGCCATAGTGCTGCGCGCATTCCCGCTCGGCGTCCTCGCGACTCATGGCGACCCCGCCCATGCCCGCCAGGGCCCCCGTGGTGGACATCCGCGTCTTTTCGCCGACACAGCGGCGCATGAGGGCGCCGTTTTGCGCCAACTGATCCGCCGCACTCACCCCCTGTGGCTGCTGCTGATACGGCCCGTTCCAGTACCAGTAGGCGCCCCCGATGAGCGTCAGCATGAAGAGCAGCTTGCCCATTGTCTTGCCCTGCTTGCGCCATGGATATGTGGCTGCCGGCCAGTCTAGTTGAACGCCGGGACGCCTGCAGGACGGACCCTGCGCAAAACCTGCCACCGGACCTCGGGCCCGGCTGTCGCGTCATGACCCGGCAACGACGGTCTCCGGGCTCAACCCCTTTTCAGCTGGCGCTTTCAGGACGGTGACCGAGTGCCAGAGATGCGATATGCAGGCATACTGGACCTGTCGACCTGGTCCGTGGGGGACGTGATGCCTGGCGCAATCGACGAACATATTGGCATTGAAACCGATTACCGGACCGTGATCGATGCCGCCGGAACCGTGGTCGCCATCAATCAGCGACTTGCTCATGCGCTGGGCCGTCCGGCCGACCAGATCATCGGGCAGTATTTCTGGGATTACGTCGATGCATCGAGCCTCGCCTCGTCCCTCGAAGTGCTCGATGATGTATCCGTCCGCAACATCGATAGAAGCCAGTTTGTCAATTGCTTGCGCAGCGCGCTGGGTGAAGCGTTGTGGATTGTATGGCGGGTCGATCGCATTCGCGCTGATGGCTTGATTTATTGCCGTGGCGAGCCCAGCCCCGCGCCGGCGTGACCGGCAACCTGCCCGCCTCGAACGGATATTCAGGCCGCGCGCCGGGCGCGAAGTGTCCCGTCGCGTGCTGACCAGTCCGTCCAGCCGCGCCCCGCAGGTGGACGAAAACCTGCAGATGCGGGCGCTGACCTCCAGCATGCACGGTGTGCAGAACCTGCTCCTGCTCAGCGACCTGATGTTCGCCACTGCTTTTCTGGCCATCGTCGTGCTGCACCCCTTCACTCCGGCGCTGGGTCGCGGTGACGCGATCATTGTCGGCCTGCTGATGGCGCTGTTCCTTGCAGGACAGATGGTCCTGCGCATCCGCTCACATCGTCTGGTCTACTGGCATTTCCGTCTGACCACGGGCCTGGCCGCCCTGGTCCTGCTGATCCTGCTCGCCCACGCGCTGTTACGCGGCGCCGGCCCGGACCTGACCGACGGCGTCTATCCCTGGGTCCTCAGCTACAGCCTGCTACTCGTAGCGTATTTGTGCGCCTTCCAGATTCGGCGTCATGCGCAGCAGATCCTCATCATTTTTGCGACTGTCGGTTGCACGCTGTTCGTGATCGCCGGATATACCCTGCGCGAGGAGTTTTCGCGACTGTTTCCCGCCCTGTTCTGGTCTACCGGTGTGCTGACGATGCTAGTCGGCTACGCCTACTTGCTCGCACAGCTTCAATTCAGCGTGCAGGGGACCGCACTCGCCGAAGCCGAGACCCGCCGGCGCACACTTGAGCAGGCGCTGATCAGCGCTCACCGCGAAGAACAGCGCGATCCCCAGACCGGCGGCTTGAGCGAAGCCGGGCTTCGCCAGGCCTTCGACCGGGCCCGCACGAGTCATCGGACGTTCGCGGTGCTTCTTCTGCGCATTCGTGACTTCAACCAGGTCCGGCGCGACGAAGGACATCACTGGAGCGTGCGGATGAAGCAGATCGGGGCGTCGCTCGAGGCACTGCAGGACAGCCCCCTGCCCTGGGGTCGGCTGCGCGAAGACCTGTTTGCCGTACTGCTCGGCCCATGCAGCGACGCCGCAGTCACGCTGAAGATGCAGATGCTGCGCGACAACCTGCCGCCTCTGCAGGCCTGCAGCGAGCCGGCCAGTTGCTATGTGCTCCGTCCGGCCTGGGTCGATGACGGCGTCGCGAACCTGGAGGACCTGGATGCACTCGCCGCCTGATGCGAGCCCACAATCCCGCCGGGACTGGCAACCCGCCGGACTCCCGCAAGGCGAGATGCGCGCCACACTGGCTCGCGGAATCATGGCCAACCGCCACTGGATCAGCGCCATGACCGGTCTGACCATCCTGTTCGGCGTTGTCGCCATCCTCCTCGCCCCGCTCAGCGCGGACGTCGATGGGCTGGACGCGGCCCTGACGACCTGCATCTCTCTTTTCAGCGCCGGCGCATGGATCCGGCTGAGGCGGTCTGGTCCGCATCAGGTTTATGTTCTGTTGCGCCTTTGGGTCCTGGTTACCGCTCTGATCCTGAGCGGGCTGGTGAGCAATGCCCTGTTCGGCTCGCACGCCTA
>JBFKIN010000333.1:0-3631 GCA_041632255.1 Oceanococcus sp.
GATGCGGTCTGGCTGCACGGCGGCGAACCCGAACAGATCCGGCGCAGCATCCTGTTCGGTCGAAAGGGAGAGATGCCCGCGCATGAAGATCAGCTCAGCGCGCTGGAAATTGATCTGCTGACCGCCTATGTGATGCGCATTTCGGCCGCGGCGGGCCCTTGATCGTGACACGGCCGGAAGACAGGCCGCAGCTGGAGAGCCAGCCGTTATGGTCGCCGACCCTGCGCGGCCTGGCGGTGGGCCTGTGGGCGGGTTTTCTGGGCGCGAGCGCCCTGCTGCTGTTGCTGGTCGCGAGCTGGGACGGGCTGCTGCGGCATGCCGTGCCCGGTTTCGGCCTGCTGAGCCTGGTCTTCGCGATTTGCTGGCTGACCTGCGCCGGTGTGGCCGGCATGGCTTTGATCCTGGCGCGGCCACCGCGCCCGGAATTGCGGCTGCAAGAGCGCGGGCGCGATCCGGCATGAGCGGGTCCCTGTATGTTGCGGCGCCGAAGATCCAGCCTCGCGCGGTGGATGGTCGCTATGCCAGGTTCCGGACCGGCGCGGCGCTCATGCTGCTGGGCCTTTTCTACCTGCTGCCCTGGCTGTCGTGGCAAGGCCGGCCGCTGGTCCTGTTTGACCTGCCGGCAAGGCAGTTTCACCTGTTCGGCATGATCCTGGTGCCACAGGATCTCTATCTGCTTGCCGGCCTGCTGCTGATCGCTGCTGTGACCCTGTTTTTCTTCACCAGCATTGGCGGCCGGCTTTGGTGTGGATATGCCTGTCCCCAGACGGTCTGGACCGAGGCCTTCCGGTGGATCGAACGCGGCACCGAAGGCGACCGGCATCAACGCCTGAAACTGGACCGCATGCCCTGGAACGCGGCCAAGCTCCGACGCCGGGGCACCAAGCATCTGCTGTGGCTGCTGTTCTCTCTGTGGACCGGACTGAGCTTTGTCGGCTATTTCGTGCCGATCCGTGAGCTGATCGCCGGCCTGGGACAGTTCGAGATGCACGGCTGGCCGGCATTCTGGAGCGTGTTCTATGGGGTGGCGACCTGGGGCAACGCCGGCTTCATGCGCGAGCAGGTCTGTCGTTACATGTGCCCCTACGCGCGTTTCCAGGGGGCGATGTTCGATCGCGACACCCTGATCATCGCCTATGACAAGGCGCGTGGCGAACCGCGCAAGGGTCAGGCCGGGACCGTCGGCGATTGCATCAACTGCACCCTGTGCGTTCAGGTCTGTCCCACCGGTATCGATATCCGTGACGGACTGCAGTACGAGTGCATCGCCTGCGCCGCCTGTGTCGATGCCTGCAATGGGGTCATGGACCGGATCGGCAAACCGCGCGGTCTGGTCCGCTATTCCTCCTTGCGCCAGGACGAGGAAGGGCGTTTCCGGCTGCTCCGGCCGCGTGCCCTGGCCTATGGCGTCATCTGGCTGATCCTGATCGGCCTGCTGCCCGTGCTGGTGCTGACCCGGGCGCCCATCGATCTCGATGTGCTGGCCGACCGGCACGTGCTGGGTCGAACCCTGGCCGACGGCAGCATCGAGAACATTTTCACCGTCAAGCTGATCAACAAGACCGGCGCGACGCAGTGGTTCAACTTGTCGGCGGTCGATGAGGACGGCCGGCCGCTGCTGCTGCAACCGGACCGGGCACAGGTCGCGCCCGGCATGACGGCGGCCGTGGTTCTGTCCGCCCGCCTGCCGGCTTCTTCCTTCCGTCAGCCGACACGCGGGGTGAATTTCACAGCCGTCTCGGAGGACGACCCGGCGTTGCGCAAGTCCGCCTCCGCACGTTTTGTCACGGGAATGAAATGAGTTCATCACGTCCGACCTCACCCTGGAGCCTCGAGCTCGTGATCACGATCGCGCTGCCCGTAAGCGCGATCATTGCCGGGCTGCTGACCCTTGTGATCGCCAGCACCCATGCCTACACCCCCAGTCCGGTTGAACTGGATCGGTTTGCCCGCGACGTCGCAGCCGAGCGCAGCCCGCCGCCATGAACCACTGGGAGGTCTATGACCAGTTGCTGGACCAGGTCAGTCAGTCCCTTGACGATGGTCGGCGCGAGATGTTGCTGCGGGTGGAGGGCTTGCGCTGCAGGGCCTGCGTGCGCCGACTGGAGCGGGCCTTGCCGCCTGGGCCCGTGGAAGCGCAGGCTGATGTCGCCTCCGGCAGCTGTCTTCTGAACTGGGATCCAGCCTGTCTGCCGCTCTCCGCCGTGCTGCAGGCCATCGACGACGCCGGTTTTCGGCCCGTGGTGCTGGCCGATGATGCATCCCGCCGGACGGCGCGCGACGAGCGGCGGGCGGCGCTGGGGCGCATCGGCGTCGCGCTGCTGTTTGGCATGCAGGTGATGATGCTGGCCAGCGGTGAATACCTCGGCGAGATCGATCCCGTCCTGCGGCCACTGCTGCGCCACGCCCAGTGGTTGCTGGCCACGCCGGTGGTCCTGTACGCCGGCTGGCCTTTCCTGCGCCAGGGCTTCGGCGCACTGCGGGCGCTCAGCCCGACCATGGACACGCCGGTGGCGATCGCCATCGCCACGGCCTACCTGGCCAGCGCGATCAATACGCTGCTCGATACCGGGGCAGTCTATTTCGACTCCGCCGCCATGTTCGTCCTGCTTTTGTCGCTGGCGCGCTTCGTCGAGGCCCACGGCCGCACACGGGCGGCGGCACGGCTGCGCCTTCTGGCCGGTGCCCAGCCGCTGGCCGCGCTGCGCCGCGAGCAGGGGCAACTGCTTGAAGTGCCGACCAGCGCCCTGCGCGCCGGTGACTTGCTGGTCGTCCCGCCTGGCGCCGCGGTCGCGGCTGACGGTGAGCTGATATGCGCTGCCGCGGCACTGGATGAATCCCTGATCACGGGAGAAGCAGTGCCGCGTGAACGTCGGCAGGGAGAGGCGGTCTGCGCCGGCAGCGTCAATGCCGGACCACTGCCGCTGGAGCTGCGGGTGAGTTCTGCGGGTGCCAGAAGCGTCCTGTCCCAGCTGACCCGTCTGATGCAGCGGGCGCAGTTGGCCAAGCCTCGGGCCCAGCAACTGGCGGACCGGATTGCCGGGCGTTTCGTCGGCGTGGTCCTGCTGCTGGCGGCGGCCACCGGCGCGTACTGGATCGGCAGTGGGGCCGAACTGGGCATGAGCCTCCAGACAATGCTGGCCGTGCTGGTGGTGACATGTCCCTGCGCCCTGTCGCTGGCGACCCCGATGGCGCACGCGGCCGCTTCCACCAGGCTGGCGCGGGAAGGCCTGATGCTGGTTCAGGTCGACGCGCTGCACGCATCGACCCGGGTGGATACCGTATGCCTGGACAAGACCGGCACCCTCACCACCCGGCGCATGCGGTTGCAGGAGGTGCGGACCCTGTCGACGCTGGATGCCGACGCCTGTTGTGCGGTGGCGTCCGGCATGGAGGCCGGTCTGAACCATCCGATCGCCCAGGCCTTTCGTGACGCCTGTCCGCAGGCGCCGGCCATCCCTTCCCGGCTGGATGGCGTGCAGGGCCTGCGGGCGGAGACCACGGACGGCGTCTGGCATCTGTCCCGCCTGCCTTCCACGACCACCGACTGTGCCGGCGCGATCCACGCCCTGCGCTGGCTGGAACTGTCGCGCGATGGGCGGCCTGTGGCCCGATTCGCCCTGCAGGAGCA
>JBFKIN010000334.1:0-3592 GCA_041632255.1 Oceanococcus sp.
AAAGCGCCTCAGAGCACCTTGATCCGCCACATGCCGCTGCGGAATTCGCCGAGGATTTTCCGCGCCATGCTCTCGTCCAGTTCAGTCAGGCAGTGACCTTTGCTGAAGAAATCGTTGCTGGGGCCAATCTCGTCCAGCTCCGCCACACTGGGCTTGGCCAGGCCCATGGACCAGTCGGCGAACTGGCGCTCGTCGATCGGTGCGGCGGACAAGGTCCAGGGCTTGGTATGACGAGAGTCCTCGCGGATCTTCTCGTACAGGGCATCAAGCGGCTCGGCCTCGCCCTCCAGGATCTGCAGAAAGCTGCGATTCACGTAGATCAGCAGCCCGGTGAAGCCGTTCTTGCTGTTGTTTTCAACCGCTCGCTGAAGGATCGGCTTGATACAGCTTTCGTCCTCGCCGGGGGCGAGGCTGCTCGCGTAGATGATCTGCTTGAGTGCCATGAGCCTTGTCTGCCGGAATTCATGTACCTGAACGTCCTATCATAGCTCAGGGCCCGGCGCCTTTCGGCCCGGCACTGCGCCGGCATGCGGCGCGGGCCAGACACGGACGGGGCAAGCGCAAACCGCTTCACAGCCACCCGCATTTCGACCCCGCCCGAGTGCAGCCAGATGCCCGCAAGGCACTGAACATGGGACAATAAAACCGCGACGAAGCAGTGCATCGCAGGAGGCGGCGCTGGCCTTTTCGTGGCCGGCCATCCCGATACGCATGAGGACATCCAGCTTGGGGCTAGACAGACGCCAGCGCGACCTTTTTGACCGGGTGTTCGAATCCGTCTTCGAGCAGCTTCCCGCCGAAGTCCGGGACCTGCTGGACCGCGTCCCGGTCTGCCTGGACGACGCAGCGGACCCGGCGCTTCTGGCGGAGCTCGGCTGCCAGGAGCCGGGTGAACTTTTTGGACTGTACACAGGCGTTCCCCTGACCGAACGCAGCCACGAACTGAGCGGTGAGCCCTCCGAATTGATTCACCTGTTCCGCCACAGCCTTCTGGCCGCCGCCACGGATGCACACGGCCGGCTCGATGAAAGGGAACTGGCTGAGCAGATACGGATCACACTGATGCACGAGCTGGGGCATCATTACGGGCTGGATGACGATCGGCTGGACCAGCTGGGCTTCGGATGACTCGACGCCGGTTGAAATCGCCGGCCGCCCCGTCCGGTCTGACAGCTTGGGCAAGACCACACACAGGAGCAACACCGATGGATGACAAGAGCAAACTGATCCGTGCCACGCTGGCCGGGCTGGTCGCGGCAGGCGCCGCCGCGCTGCCGCTGAGCGCCGCCGCCGGCGACAAGGGCAAGGAGAAATGCTACGGGGTGGCCAAGGCGGGCATGAACGACTGCGGCACCAGCCAGCATGGCTGTTCCGGCCACGCCAAGACAGACGGCGACCCGGAAGAATGGGTCTATCTGCCCGCCGGAACCTGCGACAAGATCGTCGGCGGCAGCAAACAGAAGAAGCAGAAGAAGGGCTGAATTGCCGGCGCGTGATGCCATCCGGGGCGTCGGTCTGGGACTGCGCGCACGCCATTACGCGGACATCCTGGAGCAGCGGCCGGCCGTCCCGTGGTTCGAGGCCCTGACGGACAACTACCTCGGCGAGGGCGGCCCGCCGCTGCGAAACCTGGAAGCCATCCGCACGCACTACCCCATCGTGTTCCACGGGGTCGGCCTGTCACTGGGCGGCACCGACCCGCTGGACACGCACTATCTTCAGCGACTGGAGCGGGCGCTGGCCCGCTTCGAACCCGCCTGGCTATCGGATCACCTCTGCTTCACCGGCGCCGGCGGCCGCCAGACCCACGAACTGCTGCCGCTGCCCCAGACCGAGGAGGCGGTGATTCATTGCGCCGACCGGATCGCCCGGGTCCAGGACCGGCTGGGCCGGCGGATTCTGGTCGAGAACGTCTCCCGCTATGTGGAATGGCGGGATTCGGCCATGAGCGAGTGGGACTTCATCAGCGCCGTCTGCGAGCGGGCCGACTGCGATCTGCTGCTGGACGTCAACAACATCCACGTCAGCGCGACAAACCTGGGCTTCGATCCCGTCAGCTATCTCGACGGCCTCCCGGTCGAGCGGGTCCGGCAGATGCATCTGGCCGGCTACAGCGAACAGGGCACGCATCTGCTGGATGATCACGGCAGCCCGGTACAGCAGCCCGTCTGGGCGCTCTACCGCCGCGCCATCGCGCGTTTTGGCGCCGTCCCCACACTGATCGAGTGGGACCAGAATGTGCCCGAATTCGCCACCCTGCTCGCGGAAGCCGAGCGCGCCCGACAGATCATGGACAGCCACGATGCCCGGGCTGGCTGAACTGCAGCAGGAACTGGTTGCCGCCCTGCTGGACGGCGATGACACGGTATCCGACCGTCTGCTGGGTGATCCCGCACTGGATGTCCAAGGTCGGCTGGCCGTCTACCAGGGCAGTGTCCGGGGCGCCCTGAGTCGGGCGCTGACACAGGTTTACCCGGTGCTGCAGCGACTGGTGGGGGCGCGATTCTTCGATGCCATGGCCGGACGCTATCTGGCCGCCCATCCATCGACCTCTCCGGATCTGCACGATTTCGGCGGGCAGCTGGCGCCGTTTCTCGCCAGCTTTGCCCCTGCCGCCGCGCTGCCCTATCTGCCGGATGTCGCGCGCCTGGAATGGGCCTGGCACCGCGTGTTTCATGCCGCCGACCCCGACCCCGGTCTGCCTGCCGGTTTCGGCGACAGAGATGAGGACGCGCTCGCCGCGATGCCGCTCGCCCTGTCACCCGCATTGCGTCTTGTGCATTCCGACTATCCGGTCGATCAGATCTGGCGGGCCAACCAGCCGGAGCAGGAAGAACCGCCGGCGGTGCACCTGGATGAGGGCCCGGTCTGGCTCGTCGTCAGTCGTGGAGGCGGCCTGCCCGAGATCGAGAACCTGGACCCGCGTGACTGGCAGCTGCTGGATGCCATCGCGGACAGCGCCTGCCTCGACGATCTGGCCGGCCTGGAACCGGCACTGGACCAGCGTCTGCCGCCGCTGCTCGCACGAGGCTGGATCCGAATTCCCTCGGCAAGCTCCCCGCACACGCCCGCGGCGGCGCAGGCGCCCGCCGGATCACAACAGCCTGAACCCGGCCCGGGACAGTCCTAGGCAGATTGCCGGCCATGACCGGCAAGGCGACGGGCAGCGGGAGCGTGCATGGCGCGCCAACCCTGCCCTGGTGCGGCGGCTGCCTGCGTCATCGTGGCAGGGGCCACACTCAGGTAAAATGCGGACCTAGCCGCCTGTTGCCCCCCATGTCCACCGCCCCCGCCATATCGCCCCCGAACACGCCCAAGCGGCGTCTGTTCGACTACCCGCGCTACTGGGCGGAGTGCTATGGCAAAGCGCCTTTCCTGCCCACCAGCCGGGAGGAAATGGACGCGCTGGGCTGGGACTCCTGCGACGTGATCATCGTCACCGGCGATGCCTATGTGGACCACCCGTCCTTCGGCATGGCCATCATCGGCCGCCTGCTGGAAGACCAGGGATTCCGGGTCGGCATCATTGCCCAGCCCGACTGGCAGGATCCGGATGCGGTGCTGCGCCTGGGCGCACCGAACCTGTGCTTTG
>JBFKIN010000335.1:0-3589 GCA_041632255.1 Oceanococcus sp.
AGGTAACCATCCACCGGCAGCCCATAGGCCTGCTGATAACGATAGACCGCGGCCATGGTCTGGGAACGCAGGATGCCGTCGATCGGGCCGGGGTCGAAGCCCACCTCCTTGAGGGCGCGCTGGATCTGCATGATCTTGGCGCGATTGGCATTGGTCTCGCAGAGAATTGGCCGGCGTTCGGTGCGGGCGTCGGACACCTTCACGCGGTGGCTGAGGGTGCGGTACTTGGCCGGGATCTTGATCTCGCGCACCGAGGCGGGCTGGTCGATCACCTTTCGGGATATGGTCTCGAACTTGGCCGGGATCACTTCCTCGCGGAAAGACGCAGGCCGGTCGACCACCGTCTTGCTGATGGTCTCGTAGACCGCAGGCACGACCACATCGCGGGTGCTGGCCGGGGTGTCGATCACGCGACGCTCCACGGTCCCGTACTCGGCCGGAATCGTGATTTCCTCGCTGCGTGCCGGGGTGTCGACCACCTGGCGGGTCACGGTCTTGTACACCGCGGGAATTTCTTCCTCGCGCACGCCAGCCGGGGTCTTCAGCACCTGGCGCTTGATGGTCTTGTATTCCGCCGGCACTTCGACCAGGCACATCACATCGTCGTCCAGGCTGTAATTGTCGGCGTTGGCCCAGCCCTTCTCCACCTTGTTGCCGCGCACCCGGCCATCCGCACCGACTTCGAAGCCTCGCAGCGGCTGGACGTCGATGGCCTGGCCGATCCAGGCCCGGCCACGCTTCCAGACCTTGTGCGCTTCCGAGACCTGCACGGTTTCCGTCACGGTTTCAAACACGGCGGGGGTGGACACCAGACGCGTGCTGGCCTCCTTGGCCAGAACCTCTTCGGTGACGGTCTTGTAGGTGGCCGGGATCACCTTGATCCGGGTGCTCTCGGGTTTGATCAGCACCTGCTCCGTCACGGTCTTGTAGGTCGGTGGCACCGGTTCCTTGCGGATGCTTTCCGGCTTGATCAGCACCTTCTCGGTGACCGTCTTGTAGGTGGCCGGAATCGGAATCTGCCTGACCATCTCCTGCTGCACCATGACCTCTTCGGTGACGGTCTTGTAGGTGGCGGGGATCGGTTCATAACGGACCGTTTCCGGTTCCACTTCCACCTTCTCGGTCACCGTTTCGAACTTGGCGGGTATCAGCACATCGGCGTAGCAATCGCTGGAGATCTGGGGCTCGGCGACCGGGCGTGGCATCGCCGCGCTGAAATTGTTGTCGCACTTCTTCATCATCAGCCGGACGATCTTGCCGCTGGCATCACGGTAGGCGTTGATGTCCATGTCCGGTCCGAAGGGGACAAACTTGCCAACCAGCGCGCTGCTGACGCCATCACGACCGAAGCGCCGTCCGACGCCCTGATCACAGGCGCCCATTTCGTAGCCGGGGATATCGCCCAGGCGCATGACCTGGACATCGTCCTCGCCCTTGCGCATCAGCGGCGGGTGCTCGGTGAAGGGCCGGTAAAAGCGGGCTTCGCCCGCGTGGACGGCCGCATCGCATTCGGCCGCCGACGAGTAGCCCACGTTGCCCTGGCCATCAGTAAACATCCTGGCCTGCAGGGCAGGCGCCGCGAGAAGGGTGCCCGCGATGACCAAGGAACCTGCCAGGTTCGGGCGCATTGTTGTTTTGTGATCCATATCTACCTCTTTTGATTGAAGTTTTGCTTGCTTGTAGACGCCCCGCCCCACCAGCCTGAACCGGCGGTCTTGTCATCATGCGCGCATGACGGCCGGATTGCAGCCCCATCGGGCAGCTTGCGGCCTCTATCGTCATGCCCCTGAAAACTAAGGCCAAAGCGTCGTCCGGGCTTTGATCTTGGTCAATCCGGGGCAGGCAGGAGCGCCCTGGCCGGGTGGTGCATCCGGTCGGGGCACTGTTGGTGGGGGTGGTGTGTCCGGGGATTGGGAGTGACGTCTGCTCAGAGCGTGGGGACTGGGTTCGCCCCGGCAGCCGAGCAGAATTCATAAACGGCGGCGGTCTCGCCCGGTCCGGTGTAGCCTGCGGGCACGGTCAGCGTCAGGGCGACCCGGTTGAAGGGCAAGGTGGTGGTTATGCCGTAAAACTGGCGGGTGCCGAGCTCGTCCGCGGGGGCCGAAGGGCTGAGCGCGAGGTTGGCGCTGGACTCCTGAATCTGACCATTGAGTGCCGTTTCCACCGTCAGCGTGCCGAGCAGTGACAGACCGGCGTCCAGGGCAATGTCGAAAAGCGCCTGTTCGCCAGCAGCCAGTTCCCCGGGCAGGTCCAGTTGCACGGTGATGATCGCTTCACCTGCCGCCAGGCCCTCCAGCGGGGCTGTGTCGATGTTCACCGTGGCCGCGGTCGTGGGATCGGCGTCCGCGGCAGCATCCGGCGTGCCAACCGAGCAGGCAGGTCCCGACTGGGTCAGCGGATCGCCCAGTGCGCACAGATCGCCCGACACGCTGGTCGTGACCACCGTGCCCACTTCGGCCAGAGCGCTGCAGGTCCAGGTCAGCGCAGGCTCCAGCGCGGCTTCTTCCGTGGCCGTCGCGGTCTCGTCGGCGATCGGCTCAAGCGGCGTGCCGTCCACGACGGCCGCTGGATCTTCGACCGTGGTGGCGGGCTCTTCGGCGACCGGAACCGCATCTCCGACACTGCCTGTGGTGTCTTCGACCGCGGCTGTGGTCTCTTCAATCGTCGTGGCTGAGTCTTCCAGTGCGGCCGCGGGGTCTTCGACGACGGCGGTTGTGGCGTCCACCACCGGGTCGGTGGTGATCCCGGAGACGGTTTCCTCGACCTGCGCTGTAGACCCGTCGACAGCGGATTCGAGCGGCGCGGGGTCAAGCACGTCGCTCAAGGTCTCGTCGATTGCCGGGCTGGTTTCACCGATCCCGGTGCTGTCCGAAGCGGTCTGTCCGCTGCTGTCGGATGGCTCCGCAGCGACAGCGCCCGGCGAGGAGCTTGCGGAGGGTGAACTGTCGACCCCGGATGTGTTGCAGGCGCTGAGACTGGCCAGCAACAGCCATGCAGCGGATGTGGTGACGAGCTTGGACATGACGTCTCTCCGTGAGAATTTTTTTGGATGAAAAAGGCGTTCACGGCTGTCTGAGCAACATCCGCGCCACGGGTTGTGCGCTGATAAAGCATTGAAATAATGAGGAAAAATTCTCCGGCAACTTTGCGGTTGTCAGTGAGATGCAAGCCTGGGAAGCAGGATGCGTTGCGTATTGCAAAGCCTTATCGCGCGCGTTCAGGTGCCTGATGGACGTCCTGGACCGGCCGGGGCGCTTGCGGCGCAGGGCGCGGACAGGACGTCGGGCTGGTTCCGGTGCTTGCCGGATGGCGCAGGCCTGCGGCCTGGTCAAGGGCTTGCCCAAGACCCGGGTGCTGACCGGCCCGGGCGCAGAATCAACAGTCTTCAGGCGCCTGTTCCGCGCGCGGCTCCGCGCAGCCCCCGCGCTGCAGCCGCTTGTCGTGAACGGCGTCATGATGCGTCGTTCTGGGGCGCAGGTGCTGTTGCGTGAACGCATCCATCTCCTGATAGGCGGCGGCTTTCATGCTCTGGATGGTGTCAACCAGGCTGGCCATCAGGTCCCAGTCCTCGTCGCGGGCGGCCTGCTCC
>JBFKIN010000336.1:0-3582 GCA_041632255.1 Oceanococcus sp.
AGGTGCTGATCCGGGAAGAACAGGACCTTCTCGCGCTGGGAAAAGGCCCAGTTCAGGATGCCCTCGGCATTGCTCGAGGTGCAGACGACCCCGCCATGCCGGCCGCAGAAGCCCTTCAGGTCTGCCGCGGAATTGATGTAGGTGACCGGGGTGACGCGCTCATCGGCGTCACCCAGCATGGCGTTCAGTTCGCTCCAGGCCCGCTCGACATTGGCCAGATTGGCCATGTCCGCCATCGAGCAGCCTGCCGCCATGTCCGGCAGGATCACGACCTGCTCCGGGCGGCTGAGGATGTCCGCCACCTCGGCCATGAAGTGCACACCGCAGAAGACGATGTAATCGGCTTCGGATTCGGCCGCCAGACGCGACAATTTCAGCGAATCGCCGGAATAGTCCGCGTGCTGGAACACCTCGTCACGCTGATAATGGTGACCGAGGATGGCCAGGCGCTTGCCCAGGGCCTGTTTGGCCTTGCGGATGCGGGCATCGCAGCTGTCATCGTCCAGGGCGTTGTAATCCTGGATCGCCAGCGAGGCAGTCATGACGGGTCTCCGGAAACGGTGTCGCGGGTGGTACCCGCCATTTTCGCCGAAAAACGGCTGCAGCGCACGAACTCCCCTACTTTTGCGCCTCGCCGGACGGATTGATGGTCAGCTCGATGCTGGCCTCGAGTGCCGTCTCCTGATTTTCACTCGCGAAGGTGGCGGTGAAGCGCACAGCTTGATCCTGCGCATCCGAGACCACCGTCACCACGCCGCGATTGGCCGCAGAATTGCCGACAACCGCGACGCTTTCGTCAGAGGAGCGCCAGGTCACCAGTTGAGTGATGGTCTGGCTACCGCTGAGGGTGTCGCTGGCGAGTTCGGCAACGGCGCTCAGCGCCAGCGTCGTGCCCCGGCTGACACTCGCTTCCGGCGCGCTCACGCTCAGGCCGACAACTTCCACCACCGGGTCGTCCTCAGCCACGGCGCCCACCGTCACACTGGCTGTCGGCGGTGCCGTCGGACCGTCACCCAGCTGGCGGATCGCGCTGACCGTGATCACGCCGATGTCCTCGAGATCGCCGCTGGAAATGGCGAAGCCGCGGGAGCCGTTGGTGTTGCTCAGCAACAGGACCGAGGAATTGCTGCTGCCCCAGGACACGTCTCGGGTGAGATCCCAGTCGATTTCGCCGTCCGTCCCGCTGAACCGGCCACTCGCGGCGAACTGCAGGGTGCTGCCATTGAGCATCAGCGCCTCGGTTGGCGCAATGGCCAGCGTTTCCGGCTGCAGGGTCACATCCAGCACCCGAACGCTGACCGTATTGCTGAGCAGTTCGTCGCCCTCCACCGAGCTGTCGGGGTCGAAACGCGCCGTCAGTTCGGTGCTCTGGCCCGGCACATCGTTGAAGCTGGTCAGTACGCCACTGCCCCGCACGCCGGTGTAGGCCACCGTGGTGTCAGCGATGTCATAGCTCACCGCGCCGGTCAGGTTCAGCTCCAGGCCGCCACTGTAATGACCGATCGTGCGCAGACGCACGCTGGCGTCGGGCGGCAGGGACACCGAATCCAGCGGCGTCCCGGGGTCGCTCGCGCGCACCAGCGAGATGGATTGCAGGGTCTGGTTGGTGATGTTGACGTCGACGCTGAGCTCGCGATTGCAGAACGGCACCGCGAAGCTGACGCGATCGATCCCTTCCACGCCCGCATTCGCCGTCAGTCGGCCATCGCTGCTGACAATGCTGCTGATCGGATCGCCGCCTTCAGCGCCGGTAACGCTCCAGCGGCCCAGCGTGCTCATGTCCAGGCTGGACGTCTGCCGGACGCCCTGGGCGATGCCGGTGGCGACCAGTTGCAGCTGATTGCCCTGCACCACCGTATGATCGTGAGGGGACAATTCGATCTTGGTCGGCGACACGGTCACCGGAATGCTGTCCTCGAAATCGAGGTAGCGCACGGTGAGCTCGGCCTCACCAGCTTTGAGGGGAAGCAAGGCCCCGTTCACGAAGACCGTGCCATCGGCTGCCTCGAAGCTGCCGTCACTGACCACGAACACGGATTCGTCGCTGCTGCTCCACTGGGCGCGGCGGGCAAAGTTTGCCGAGCTGCCGCTATCGAAAGTCAGAATGGCCTGCGGGGTCGCCGCCAGGCACTCGAAGACTTCGCCGGACTCGCGCTCGCCATCCATGACGATCTCGATCGACGCCGGGCCGTTGCCCTCGCCAATGCCGTCACAGGCGGCCAGCAGGGCCAGGGGCAGCAGCGTCGCCGCGCGACGCAGGGATTCAAGATTCATTCGTTTTGGCCTTCCTCAGGCGGATTCCAAGTTCGCGCAACTGGGCTTCGCCGGCATCGCCCGGCGCATTGGTGAGCAGACAGCTGGCCGACTGCGTCTTGGGAAAGGCGATCACGTCGCGGATCGACTCTGCCCCGCACATCAGCATGACAAGCCGGTCTATGCCGAAGGCGATCCCGCCATGTGGTGGCGCGCCATAGCGCAGGGCATTGAGCAGGAAGCCGAATTTCTCCTGCGCTTCCTCCGGGCTGATGCCCAGCACATCGAATACGGCCTGCTGCATGTCCTCGCGATGGATACGCACCGAACCGCCGCCGATCTCATAGCCGTTCAGCACGATGTCGTATGCCTGTGACATGGCCTGCTCCGGCTGGTTCCGCAGCGCATCGGGATCCGGGTCAACGGGCGCGGTGAAGGGATGATGCAGGGCCTCATGCCGCTTGGCGTCCGGGTTGTACTCGAACATCGGCCAGGCTTCGATCCACAGCGGTGCCCACCCGCCGGTGGTCAGACCCAGATCACGCCCCAGTTCCAGGCGCAGCGCACCCAGCGCGGCATTTACGACGCTGGCCTTGTCGGCGCCGAAGAACAGCAGGTCGCCATCCTGCGCGCCACTGCGCGACAGAATGCCGTCCACCGCCGCATCCGGCAGGAATTTCAGAATCGGCGACTGCAGCCCCTCGCGCCCCTGGGCGATGTCATTGACCTTGATATAAGCCAGGCCGCGTGCACCGTAACGGCCCACGAAGCTGGTGTAGTCGTCAATCTCCTTGCGGCTCAGCTTGCCACCCTGTGGCACGCGCAGGACCGCGACGCGACCTTCGGGATCCGCGGCAGGACCGGCAAAGACCTTGAATTCCACCCCCTGCATCAGGTCGGCGACCTCGACCAGTTCCAGCGGGTTGCGCAGATCGGGCTTGTCGGAGCCGTAACGCGCCAGCGCATCGGCGTAGGCCATACGCGGGAAGGGATCGGGCAGATCCACGTCAAGCACGGCCTTGAACATGTGCCGCAGCATCGCTTCCATGCGCTGCTTGATCTCCTCCTCGCCAAGGAAGGAGGTCTCGATATCGAGCTGGGTGAATTCCGGCTGACGGTCGGCGCGCAGATCCTCGTCCCGGAAACAGCGGGCGATCTGATAGTAAAGGTCACAACCGCCCATCATCAGCAGTTGCTTGAACAGCTGCGGCGACTGCGGCAGCGCAAAAAACTCACCCTGGTGGGTCCGGCTGGGCACCAGATAATCGCGGGCGCCCTCCGGCGTCGCACGGGTCAGCACCGGCGTTTCGACCTCCAGGTAGCCACGAT
>JBFKIN010000337.1:0-3582 GCA_041632255.1 Oceanococcus sp.
CTGAGCGGCCATGCCACCCGCCCTGCAGGGCAGGCGCATGTGGCCTATCCCTGCACCGGCGTATCGATTCCTCGGGCCACCGCCCGTGGCGACAAGCCTATGGCGTCGGATCAAAGCCCTTGGCGGTGCAGGGCTCACCCTGACAGACATCGATCAGTGCCCCATCGGCCTTGAGCCATTCGGATTTCTGCAGGCGGCCGGTCACCTCGCTGCGGGGGTGGCCGTGCGGGTCGGTCCCGTAGCCATCGGCCGGGCGCGGCGGCGTGTTGTTGATGGGCGGCGGCGCGGCCCCGTCCGGCCGTTCGTTGCCGGCGTCGTCGAAACGTGGCCCCGAGTCCCACATCACCATCGCGTTGCCGGTGTGCGGATAGCTCACGCAGGGGATGCCAAAGAAGGGTTCGTCGTCCGGATGGCGGCGATCGAAGTCCAGTTCATGCTGACCGACAAAGGGATGCGGCGTACCCAGTATCTTGTCGCCACGCTGGGCGCGCGGGCCGCCCACCATGGCCGGGCAGTGCATGGCGGCTTCCATGCTTCGCGCCTGCACCTCCGCCGCATAGCTGGTGACCTGGTGATCGGCGAAGGCCGGGTGGGTCAGCACCCGCTTGGCCGGGGTGCCGGGCAGGCCCCGGCCCGGGCGCAGGAAATTCACGTAGCCGTTGGTTTCGCCCCGGTCCCACAGGTTCTGCATGAAGCTGATGATGAAGGACTGGTCCAGCGAGGCGGGATAGGACGCATACATGGCCACGGCGAACTGGTCGAAGTCCACGGAACGACGCAGCAGGGTGGAGAAATTCATCCCGTTGACGCCCAGCACCGCGGCGCGGATATCCGGCGACAGCGCGGTCAGCGCCCCGCCCATGATCGCGCCCATGGAGTTGCCGTCGAAGAACAGCTCGCTGCGGTCCAGGACGCACTCGCCCTGGACCTGGAATGCCGGGGCGCTGCACAGACCATCCGGATGCAGCATGAGCTTGCCGAGCAGCATCATGTTCACAAAGCCCTGCTGCAGGCGGTCCGCCAGCCGAGGAAAAAATGAGATGTCGTTGAGAATCAGCCCCACGGTGGGCAGGTCACCGCTGCCCGCATCCCAGGCGGGGTCGTACTTGAAGGGATCGTTGATGGCGTCATCCGGGGTGAGCCGGGTCAGCGTGCCCTGAGCCATGCCGGCCCAGTCGGTCATGCAGAACACGATGTTGTGCTCCTGCGCCATCTCGCGCACGTTGAAGCCGTAGGTATTGCCCTCGTCGCGGCTGCCCAGCAGGCCGTGGCCATACAGGCTGATCCGGGCCGGCGTGAACGCCGCGGCCTGGGTCGGGTCGTCCGCACCGTTGTAGGTGGACCGGGCAATCGAGCAGATGAACGGCACATCGGCGGTGCCGGCCACATCGGGCAGGCCATCGCCGTACTCACCCTCCGGCCCCGGCTCGTAGCGGAAACGACCGCCGGTCTGGCAGTTCGGCGTGTCCAGAAAACAGGGCACGGTAAAGTGCCCGCGAATCCGCCGGGCGGTAATCGCCGCGATGTCCGGGTTGCCCTCGAACACCGGGTTGACGATGTCGTCGTCGATGCGGAACCCAGGCGCCGCGGCGCCGAGCCCGGCCAGGGCCTCGTCGCGGATATGCACGGCCCTTTCGCTCACGTCACGCGCGCTGATCGTGGTGAAATCCCAGGCCAGATAGAGCCCGACCCGGCTGACGCCCGCCCGCTCCAGATCGGCGAACAGCGCATCGAAATCGTCCCGCCGGGCATTGACCGGTTCCAGTGCGCTGGGAACGTCATCGCGGTAGACGCGAAAACCCGGCGGCGGCTGCAGGATCTCACCCTCGGCATCGCGCAGATAGCGCAGGGCCACGATGTAGCGCCGGCCATGCTCCAGATTTCTGGCCGGGCGGATGATGAGCGCCGGGCCCGGATCCGCATCCGGCGCGGCGTGGCTCTGCCGTGTGCCATTGGCATCCAGTTCGGCCCAGATCAGCTGGCGCTCGCCGGTTTGGGCATCGATCAGGAGTACCGGCTGATCGGGCGCGAAACTCGCGCCGATGTCCGTGATGGGCACCGCGCCGGTCTGCTCCCAGTCCAGGCCCGGCACGCGGGCCAGGATCATCTGGCCGGTGGAGAAGCCGTCGTTGCGGTTCCACTCGGTGGGGTCGATGGCCAGCCCTTCGACGTTGCGCGGCATCGAGTCCGGCGCCAGATTCAGCCGCAGCCCGGTGTCCTTGCTCGGATCCGGCGCCGTGAAATGATCGTTCGGCCACGGGAACAGGCAGTATTCGGGGTTGATGACATCGCAGCGCGCCGCCGTCGCCATGTGCGGCTGCAGCTCCGCATCCAGGCTCTCGGGCGGTTCCGGGTTCTGCGTGGGTGGCAGGCGGCTTCCATCCGTCACGCCCGTTTGCCGGGGACCGCCCGAGCAGGCCATCAGCAGGCTGGTCATCAAAAGGCCCATCAGGACCGCCGAATTACGATCGCGACCACGCTTCATGTTGTCTCCTTGACGCTGAACCCGGCGCCCCATGTCCGTTCCAGTCTCAGCCGGGCCCGGCCCCGGATTCACGCCGCCGGTGGCGGGCGCCCCGGGGCGCCGAAGCCCGGAGTGTACAAAACAGGCCGGCGCACCACCTGCGGGACGCGGGCGCAGCGGTGGATGATCCTTCTCCTGAAGGGAGCAAACCGCCTGGCGCTCTCCAGCCCGCGGACCGGGGCGGGACGGCAGCGCCTGGCGCCACCTGTCGCGCCAGACGGACTGGCGCGGATGAACCCGGCTTCGTCCCTGGCTGTATCAAAGACCCAAGGAGCGGTATGGTGCAGGAGGTGCCGGGAGCCCGAATGACGCCCAAGGACAACCTGCAATCGACCCCAGCCCCGCAGGGTTTTCGTTGCGGCAGGCGCGGCGGTCGCCCTCGAATACGCCTGAGCGGAGGTCCTGCATGATCATGACCACAGCCCCCGAGAGACGCGCGCAGGCCGCAAGCCCGGTTTCGCGGCGCTCATCCCGTGGACATTGAATCCATCCTGCTGTGCTCCACCCAGATATCGACCTATCTGGAGCAGACCGGCCTGACCAACGCCACCGGCTTCTTCTTCCAGCGTTACGACAGGCTGTACCTGGCCACCAGCCGGCACGTCTTCCATGACGAAAAATCCAGCCACTTTCCGGACCGGATCGTGATCAAGATCCATACCGACAGAAACAACGCCACGCGCGCGATCGACTACTCCATCCCCCTGTACCTGAACGGAAAATCCCTGTGGATCGCGGGAACCGACAGGACCGGCGATATCGACGTTGCCGTTATCCAGATTGCCCGCGAGCGCTTGCCTGCCGAAGCCATCATCGAGGCCTTCGGGCCGCAGAACCTGCTGGCGCCGGATGACACGGTGGAGATCGGCACGCCCCTGCTGATCGTCGGGTTCCCCCTGGGTTTTCATGACACGCTGCATAACCTGCCCGTCGCGCGCAGCGCCATCAATGCCTCGTCTTTCGCCTTGCGTTTCCAGGGCAACGGCTACTTTCTGACCGATGCCCGCACCCATCGCGGATCCAGTGGCGCCCCCGTTGTGTGCCGCGACAACACGGCA
>JBFKIN010000338.1:0-3569 GCA_041632255.1 Oceanococcus sp.
CAGGGCGTCCTGGTCGGCGGCAAAGCGGCGGATGCCGTCGGCCAGCTTGTCACTGGCCATGGCGTCCTGATTCATGTCCCAGCGAAAGGCAGCTTCGTCGGGGACGCCGGCGCCGTCCGCGCTGGCCTGATCCGGCCGCAATGCGGCTTCCACCCGGCTGGATTCGTCCTGCTCGAGTTCAGCCAGAAGCTTGGGCGCTATGGTCAGCAGGTCACAACCCGCCAGAGCGAGAATCTCGCCGGTGTTGCGGAAGCTCGCGCCCATGACCTGCGTGGGATAACCGTGATGCTTGTACCAGCGATAGATGCGGCGCACGCTGGCCACACCCGGGTCCTCCTCCGCACTGGTGATCTTCGCGCCCTGAGCCAGATGCCAATCCAGGATGCGCCCGACAAAGGGGGACACCAGGGTGACCCCGGCATCCGCGCATTGCTGCGCCTGGGCGAAGCCGAACAGAAGCGTCATGTTGCAGCGGATACCTCGGGACTCCAGCACGCGGGCCGCGCGAATGCCTTCCCAGGTCGAGGCAATCTTGATCAGGACCCGGTCAGGTCCGATATTCATCTCCTCGTAGTGGCCGATGATGCGCTCGGCCGCCTCGATCGTTGCCTGGGTCGAGAATGACGCCCGTGGATCCACTTCGGTGGATACATAGCGGCTGACATGCTGCAGGATTTCGCAGCCGAAACGCACGGTCAGCCACTCCCGGGCCCGCTCCGGGTGGGTGGGGAAGCGGCGCAGCGCCTCGCGACCCCAGTCGCGCGCGTGCGCGCTGTCGGCGGCGGCGAGAATCAGGCTGGGATTGGTGGTGGCATCCGTCGGTCGGTAGCGACGGATGGCGTCAAGATCGCCGGTATCAGCCACGAGCGTGCTGAGGCGGCCAAGCTGTTCAAGGGCGTTCATCGATTTTCAGGCAGCAGGCGCCTTTGCGGCGCGGGGGTCAAGGCATAATGGCCTCTCCCCTCATTCTAGCAAGTGATGCCCGATCCGACCTCCGACTACGGCCACGAATTGCCTGATGATGACCCGATCCTGGGCATGGTGAGGCTGCCCGCCGCCGGGACGGATTGCCGCTTCGTGCTGCGGCGCGCGGAGGGCGGGCGGCTCATGCTGCAGGATCGGGCGCGTTCGCGCCTGGCCCCCCTGCAGCTGGACTGGTCAGGTCCGGACATGACGCGCCGGCTGGCGGCGGGTCGCTCGCAACCGCTGGCCCGGGCCTGTGGACTGCACCGTAACCCACAGGCCCATGTCCTGGACGCGACCGCCGGCCTGGGTCGCGATGCGCGTTGCCTGGCCGGCCTTGGCGCCCGGGTCACCCTGTACGAGCGGCACCCCGCCTTGCAGGCCTTGCTGCGCGATGTGATCGACCATCAGCCAGAGGATCTTGCCGGGCGCCTGCAACTGCGCTGCGAGGATGCGCACGTGGCGCGCTGGCCGGCGGCCGACGTGATCTTTCTCGACCCCATGTTTCCCAGCGCCGGCAAACGTGCCGCCCCCGCTCGTGACATGCAGTACCTCCAGGCCCTGCTCGGCCCCGACGAGGATGCCCAGGGCCTGTTGCGGCGCGCCCTGGACAGCGGCGTCCGCCGCGTCGTGCTCAAGCGCCCGCCGCGCGGCGCGCGGGTGCGTCTCGGCGAGCCCCAGGCGAGTTTCGGCGGGGGGCGTGTGGTCTATGACGTGTATTTCCCGCCCGGGCCTACAGCGGCTGCAGATCCTTGAGATAGCGATGCCCGTTCTGCACATAATGGGCGGCCTGCATTTTGAGCATCTGGGCGCTTTCCTCGTCCAGTTGCCGGACCACCTTGCCGGGCATGCCCATGACCAGGGAATAGTCCGGAATGACCTTCCCTTCCGGGATCAGCGCGCCCGCGCCAATGATGCAGTGTCGTCCGATCACGGCCTTGTTCAGAATCACTGCCTTGATGCCGATCAGGCTGCCGTCGCCGATTGTGCAGCCGTGCAGCATGGCCTGATGCCCGACCGTCACGTCATCGCCTATGGTGAGCTTGATGCCGGCGTCCGTATGCAGCACGGAGCCATCCTGGATGTTGCTGCGTTCGCCGACGATGATATCGTCCATGTCTCCGCGTAGCACGCAGCCAAACCACACGCTGGCGTCGCGCATCAGCTTGACCGAACCCATGACCTGCGCATCATCCGCCACGAAATTGCCCCCGGCCAGTTCCGGTATCCGCTCTCCCAGTCGGTACAGCATGGAACTCTCTCTCCTGCAAAAGGCGATCATCCTACTCTGCCTGCTGTGGATGGTCTCCTCCTGCAGCCGTCAGGCCCGGCCCGAGCTGCCCTACCTTCAACAGGACGCCGTGATCCTCGCCTTCGGGGACAGCCTTACCCACGGCACTGGCGCGCCGCCGGAAGACTCTTACCCGGCCGTACTGGAAAGCCTGATCGACCGTCGGGTTGTCACGGTGGCGACACCCGGGGACCAGAGCGAAGCCGGTCTCCGCAAGTTGCCCGATGCGCTGACGGCTCATCAGCCGGCGCTGGTGATTCTGTGTCTGGGCGGCAA
Organism: Oceanococcus sp.; assembly: GCA_041632255.1. GTDB lineage: Bacteria > Pseudomonadota > Gammaproteobacteria > Nevskiales > Oceanococcaceae > Oceanococcus. The sequence continues at coordinate 2,531 of JBFKIN010000338.1, forward strand.
TGACTTTCTGCGACGGCGTGACGAGGCGGAAACCGTCGCCAACCTGGATGCCATGATCGAGATGATCCGTGCCCGCGATGCGGAGGTGCTGCTGCTGGGCGTCCCCAAGCCGGGTCTGTTCGGTCTCGACGGACATCCGTTGTACCGTGAGCTGGCGCAACGCCACCGTGTGGTGCTCGACAACGACAGCATCGCAGCCATTCTCTCGGAGCGGGCCCTGAAAGCCGATCAAATCCACCCCAATGCGGCGGGCTACCGGCAACTGGCCCAGTCCGTGGCGGACCTGCTGCGCCGCGCGGGCGCCGTTTGATACGACGGTCAGGCCGCGGCGGCGGTAGCCGGTTCCAAGGGCTGCCGACGCGGGTATCGTCAGCGTGAGCCGCGGGCGGCCTGCCTTTCGGCCAGGGTCTGTGCGACCTTGTTGCGCAGGTAGGTGGGTGCCAGTTCGGTCGCGGCAGGCCATTGGGAGAGCGGCAGCCTGCTTGCCCGTCGGGCCACGGCAGCGGCATCCAGATCCAGTTTGCGCGCCTGCGGGAAGCGATCGGGAAAGGCTCGAAAGCCAGGGCCGTAGCACGGGGTGCCAGGAGCGAGACGGTCCGACAGCTTTTCCGGCGTGATCAACAGTTCGTCCCCACGGCGCAGCGCCATGTCCTTCTCATCGCGCTGGTAGCACGCTGCATAAAGCTCCCCCATGCGGGCATCCAGGGCGATCCAGAACTCATCGGCATCGGTGACCTGCTCGGCCAGGGCATCGAGACTGGAGACCCCCAGCACCGGCAGTCCGAGAGCGATTCCCAGGCCCTGCGCATAGCCCACCGCCACGCGAACCCCGGTGAAGCCGCCGGGTCCGACACAGCAAGCCAGCCCGTCCAGAGCCTGCGCATCTTGGCGGTGGCCCTGCTGAAGGTCCTGACACTGCTGCATCAGCCAGCTCAGGCTATCCCGGCTGCTGTCATTGCGGCGGCAGTCCATCCGCCCGTCCCGCCACATGGCGACGGAGCAGGCGCCGTCGGCGGATTCAATGGCGAGAATGTTCATG
>JBFKIN010000339.1:0-3561 GCA_041632255.1 Oceanococcus sp.
CGGATACCTTCCGGGCTGCGCCTGGATTCCGCCGTGCGTATCGCAATGTCGAAATTGTAGGCCGCACGCAGGTGCTGCATCATGGCCTGTGTCCCGGGGGGGCCATAGACCACCAGCGGCGTCGCGCGACCTTCGATGACCCAGCCTGTCAGCCACAGGTCCACGAGCCCGACCACATGGTCCGAATGCAGGTGAGTCAGGAAGATCGCATCGATGTCATCGGTGCGCACACCGATCTGGTAGAGCCGCTGCATGACGCCCCGCCCGGCATCCACCAGAACGCTTGTGTTGCCGGCCTGGATCAGCGTCGCCGGACCGAAGCGTTCCAGCAACGGTGTCGGATCCCCGGTGCCGAGCAGTGTCACTTCCAGGTCCGAAGTCTGAGGCGGCGGCGGCATTCGGGCGGTACAGGACACGAGCGCAAGGACCAACAGCAGAGAAACGTCTCGCACGGGGATCATCGGCAGCGACCGTAACCTGGACCCGCTCAGCATAACGCGCATGACCACAACGGGAACGGCTGCCGGACAAAAGGGGACGGAGCGTGAATCGCGCGCGCCCGCGACACCGGTCGTTGCCGTCGTGGCGCTCAGCGTGCATTCGACCGGGCGCGGCACTGCGCCAGACGGCCGCGCCCGCCACGTGTTGACCTTTTCTTGATGCACGCCGGGGTAAGACAGATCACCTCCCTAGCGTCTGCGCATCCCCGCTACTGCCTGACGCCTGGATCGGAAACCGTTCATGCCAGCACCGAGCCCGCACAACCAACACTACCTGCAGCGCGAACTCTACGAGCGGATGCGCAGTGATCCGGTGATCTTCGACTTCCTGCAATCCGCCGTGCTCGACGGCATCTGGTACTGGAATATCGAGCGACCCGAGGACGAATGGATGAGCGGCGACTTTTGGCGCGTGCTGGGTTACGACCCGGCACAGATGCCTCATCGGTCTTCCGCCTGGCAGGACATCATCTTCCCGGAGGACCGCGATCTGGCGATCGAGAACTTTCAGCGCCACTGCGCCGACCCGGATCACCCCTACGATCAACTGGTGCGCTACCACCACCGGGATGGGGGCACGGTCTGGGTCCGGTGCCGGGGACTCGCGATCAGGAACGAACAGGGCCGGCCGCTGCGCATGCTCGGTGCCCATCAGGATGTCACCGACCTGATCCGGACCCAGCAGGAGCTGCAGCAGTCGAACGCGAGGCTCTCGGCTTTCGCACACAGCGCCGCGCATGACCTGCAGTCACCGCTGGGCACCGTAATGCAGTTGATCGACATGCTGTCGGATCAGACCTCCGAACAGGCCCCGGAAAGTCAGCACAAGATGGTGGAACTGCTGCGCGCTTCGACCCAGCGCATGCATCAGACCATCACCGGACTGCTGGATTACGCACAATCCAGCCAGCAGACGGCTGAGTGGGCGGTCGTGAATTGTCAGGCGCTGGTCTCGCAGATCATTGACGACCTCAGCGTGGACGTCAGCGCCAGCTCCGCGCAGATCGACTGTGCCGAGCTACCCAGCTTGCGCGCCGATGCCACGCTGCTGCGCCAGTGCTTTCAGAACCTGATCTCCAATGGCCTGAAGTTCCACCCTCCGGAGCGCGATCCGCAACTTCGGATCAGCGCCCAGCGGACTGACCATGGCTGGCGCTTCTGCTTTGCCGACAACGGGATCGGTATTGCCGAGGAACAGCTGGAGGACATTTTCACGCCGCTCAAGCGACTGCGGTCGCGGGGCGAATTTCCCGGCACCGGTCTCGGTCTGTCCAGCGCCCGCAATGCGGTCAACGCACTGGGCGGTCAGATCTGGGCAGAGTCGCAGCCAGGCCAGGGCACCCGATTCGTCATCGAGCTGCCCGATGCGCCCTCCGGCCCGGGCCACTCGGAGCGCTGATCGCTGGCACGCAGCCACAAAGCTGATTCCCGCCGGGGCAGCAGGGGGTCGGGAGACTACTGCGAGACCGCACCCGGCTCAGGGCACCACATGGGTCACGATAGAGCCCATGCGCGCCACCCTGATGCTGACCCGTTCCCCGGCCCGAAGGAATGGCCCGTCACGCCGGGCATCGTCAATATAGGTTTCGATCACCCGGGATGTGAGCGGACGGCCCCAACCACCGGCCAGCCAGCGCAGCAGCCCGCGCAGCTTCTGGCCATTCGATATGCCTGCGAAAATGGTGCCATCCGGCGTGCCGCTCAGCACCAGGCTGCGTGCCGGCAGACGCCCATCCTCCGCGAGGAGGCCGACCTGCGTCGCGTCGTACTCCCAGCGCCAGCCGGCGCGCGCCCAGGCCTGCCGCATGATCTCGTCAATATCCCACAGGGCGCGGTTCACTGCCGATTGCTGACGCAACTCATCGCCGCGATGGAGCCGCAGGTTCAAGGCTGCCGCAAAGCCTCGCGGCTCTTGCGGTATCACGAACAGGTCGCCGACCGGCAGCGCCCCGGGGAAGCTCTTGCCGGTGGTGAAACCCTCCCCGCTGGTCACGTCGGCCGGGTTGATATGGCGCAACAGGCTGGCCCGGTCGGTGAAGTCGTTGCACAGGATCAGACCCCAGCCCTGTGGCAGCTGTCCGGGCTGAATGTCCGCCAGGCTGACGAAACACAGCTCGACCTCATAATCCAGGAGGCGATCAGCCACCGCCACCTCGGACCGGGGCGGAGTCGGCGCGACGAGTTTGGGGAACAGGAAGGGGCCATCCTCGACCTGCGATTCATCGGCGTGCGCCGGATAATTCGTGCCCGCCGCGATGTGGCGGGTACCAAGGCGCAATGGCAGGAGCAATGCCTCAGCCGGCACGCTGACGGGCCTGGCGGCTTCCGTCAGTTGTTCGCGCACCCCGGCGTAACCCAGCGCGTGGAACAGGGCCAGCGGATCATCAAGACCCTGACCGGCGCCACTCAGATCCACCCCCTGCACGGCCTCGTCCGCGTAGGCGGTGACGACCATGACGCGTGGCCCGTCCGGACCAGCATAACGGGCAAAGCTCAGGGCCTCATCGGGCGGCGCGATTTCGAGGCTGGCGGCCAGCGCCAGCGAAGGGCACAGCATCAGAGCCGGCAGCACCCGCCCGGCCTTTCGCACGCTTGCCCGGCGTATCCATCCCCACATCAGAGCACTCCTTTGACCAATCTGTCCGTGAGCAATCCGTAATCCTCCACCCCGCTCCAGGACAGTTTGCCGGAATGGACCAGCACGGCGACACCATGCACCCCGGACCACAGCGCGGCGGCCTCCAGACGGATGTCCTGCGCCGGCGCACCCGGCCGCAGGTCCAACAGACGCTCCTCGACCAGCGCGAACAGGCGCTGCACCCGGCGCAGATTGGCCTGCGGCACGGGGACGCCTTCCGGCAGCCGGTGCGCGAACAGCAGCTGCCAGCGATTCGGGTGAGCCTGGGCAAAAGCGATATAAGCCCGCGCCGCGAGCCGGATGGCCTCGGCGCTGTCCGTGACCGGCTCGGTGGCCTCACGCAGGGCCGAATGGATCGCATCGGCAGTGCGCTCGTTAAGGGCCAGAAACAGATCATCCTGGTTGCGGAACAGCAGGTAGAGC
>JBFKIN010000340.1:0-3551 GCA_041632255.1 Oceanococcus sp.
CTTAGTCCTTGCCCTGCAGCTGCGCCACGATGGCCGGATTCTCCAGGGTCGAGATGTCCTGGGTGATCTCCTCGCCCTTGGCGATGGCCCGCAACAGGCGGCGCATGATCTTGCCCGAGCGGGTCTTGGGCAGGTTGTCGGCGAAGCGGATGTCGTCCGGCTTGGCAATGGCGCCGATCTCGCGGCCGACCCAGTCGCGCAGTTCACGGGTCAGCCCATCGGCGTCCTCGCCCTGCGGCCGCTCGCCCTTGCAGATGACGAAAGCGAAAACCGATTCGCCCTTGGTGTCATGCGGCCGACCGACGACGGCTGCCTCCGCCACCCGCGGGTGGGCGACCAGGGCCGATTCCACTTCCATCGTGCCCAGGCGGTGACCGGAGACATTCAGCACGTCATCCACCCGGCCCATGATCCAGAAGTAGCCGTCCTTATCGCGGTGGGCAGAGTCGCCGGCCACGTAGTAACGCTGGCCGAACTGTGCCCAGTAGGTGTCGATGTAGCGGTCGTTGTCGCCCCAGATGGTGCGCAGCATGGACGGCCAGGGCTTGGTCACGACGAGATAGCCCCCCGCATCACGGCCTTCCTCGATGGGCACGCCGTCTTCATCCACGATCGCTGCGGCGATGCCGGGCAGCGGCTGGGTGCAGGAACCCGGCTTGGTCGCGGTCACCCCGGGCACCGGCGAGATCATGATCGCGCCGGTCTCGGTCTGCCACCAGGTGTCGACGATGGGGCAGCGCTGCTTGCCGATCACCTCGTGGTACCACATCCAGGCTTCGGGATTGATCGGCTCGCCCACCGTGCCCAGGAGGCGAATGCTCGACAGGTCGTATTTCTCCGGCCATTCCTCGCCCAGTTTCATCAGGGCGCGGATCGCCGTCGGCGCGGTATAGAAGATGCTGACCTGATGCTCCTGCACGATCTTCCAGAAGCGCCCGGCATCCGGCACCGTCGGCGCGCCCTCGTACATCACGATGGTCGTGCCCACCGCCAGCGGCCCGTAGGCCACATAGCTGTGGCCGGTGATCCAGCCCACGTCGGCCGTGCACCAGAACACATCCCCGTCGCGTAGATCGAAGACCCAGCGATTGGTCATGATGCCGCCGAGCAGATAACCGGCGCTGGAATGCTGGATGCCCTTGGGCTTGCCGGTCGAACCCGAGGTGTAGAGCAGAAACAGCGGGTGCTCGGCCTCGACCCACTCCGGCGGGCAGTCCGCAGGCTGGCCAGCCAGCGCATCGGACCACCAGATGTCGCGCTGCTCGTTGAAGGCCACCGCGTGGCCGGTGCGCCTGAGCACCACCACCTTTTGGATGGTTTCGCAGCCCTTGGACAGCGCCTCGTCGGCAGCCTGCTTGAGTTCGACGATGCCGCCGCCGCGATGACCGCCATCTGCGGTGATCAGGAATCGGGCGCCGGCATCCTCGATGCGGTCTCGCAGGGACACCGCGGAAAAGCCGCCGAAGACCACCGAATGCACCGCTCCGATGCGGGCGCAGGCCTGCATGGCCACCACCGCCTCGGCCACCATGGGCATGTAGATGACAATGCGGTCGCCCTTTTCCGCACCCAGCGCCTTCAGCGCGTTGGCGAACTGGCAGACCTCGGCATGCAGCTGCTTGTAGGTCAGGTTGCGGGTATCGCCCTGCTCACCCTCAAATCGGATCGCGACCTGATCGCCGCGCGTGTCCAGATGACGGTCGATGCAGTTGTAGGAGACATTCAGCCGGCCTTCGGTAAACCAGCGATAATTGGGCGCCCGGGAGGCATCCAGCCCTGTCCGAAAGGGGGTATGCCAGCTGATCTCCTTGCGCGCCAGATCGCACCAGAAGCCTTCGTGATCGGCCTCGGCCTGCTCATAGGCCTGACGCAGGCGCTCCGCGGGCCACTGCGCCTGCCCGGCAAAGGCGGCCGGAGGCGGAAACAGGCGCTCTTCCTTGAGGATGGATTCGATATCCTTGGCACTCATGGCAAGCACTCCGCTGGGGGGTAAGCTCCCAAGCATACCGCCACCCACAACCGGTTCAAGCTCAGGACATGGACGCAAGCGACAGCGATCTGCTCCACCGCGGTGAATTCCTCGAACTGCGCCGACGGCGACACTGGGAATTCGTCCGCCGCACCCGCTCCAATGGCGGCGCCGCCTTCATGATCGCGCTGACCGATGAGGCCGAACTGCTGCTGGTCGAGCAACTGCGCCTGCCGGTCGAGCAGCCCGTGATCGAACTGCCCGCCGGCATCATCGGCGATCACGATGCCGGCGAAAGCCCGGAACAGGCCGCCCTGCGCGAGCTGGAGGAGGAAACCGGCTTTCGCGCCAGCCGGGTGCGGCGCATCTTTGACTCCCCGACCGTGGCTGGCATCAGCTCCGAGTGGGCCTACTACCTGAAAATGGAAGGGCTGACTCGGGTCGGCCAGGGCGGCGGGGTGGGCGAGGAGGACATCATCACCCACTGCGTACCGCTGGCCGACGCCCCGCAGTGGCTGGACCAGCAGCGTGCCGGCGGCAGCCTCGTCGACATCCGCATCTACGCCGCCCTTTTCTGGCTGGCGCAGGACAACGGATGAGCATCTGGTCTTCCCTGTCCACCGTACTGGGCGGCATCGGCCTGTTCCTGCTGGGCATGGCCCTGATGACCGACGGCCTCAAGGCGCTGGCCGGGGCCCGCTTGCGTGACCACCTGCTGAAACTGACCCGCAGGCCGCGCGACGCCGTCCTGACCGGTGCGGCCATCACCGCCATGGTGCAGTCCTCCAGCGCCACCACGCTGGCCACGATCGGCTTCGTCAGTGCAGGCCTGCTGCCGTTTTCGACGTCGATCGGGGTCATTGTCGGCGCCAACATCGGCACCACCAGCACGGGCTGGCTGGTGGCCCTGCTGGGCCTGAAGTTCAGCGTGGCCAAACTGGCCATGCCGATCGTCGGGTTCGGCGCCCTGCTGCGCCTGATCGGTCACGACCGGGTGGCCCATGCCGGCGCCACCGCCGCCGGTTTCGGCATGATCTTCATCGGCATCGATTTCCTGCAGCTGGGCATGGAGGGCATGGCTGACCGCTTCGACCCCGCCCGCTACGCCGGCGAAGGCTTTGGGGCCCGCCTGCTGCTGGTCGGTATCGGCCTGCTGATGACCGTCATCATGCAATCGTCCAGCGCTGCGGTTGCGACCACCCTCACGGCTCTGGCCAGTGGCGCGCTGACGCTGGACCAGGCGGCCGCGCTGGTCATCGGCCAGAACGTCGGCACCACGGTGACCGCCATCATCGGGGCCATAGGCACGACGGTGGCGGCGCGACGCACTGCGGCGATCCACGTGCTGTTCAATCTGATCACCGGCAGCGTGGCGATCCTGATCCTGCCACTGTTCACGGGCGTGGTGGCCGGCGCGGTCGACCGTATCGCGCCCGGCGACCCGACCCTGACGATCGCAGCCTTCCATACCGCCTTCAATCTGCTGGGCGCCGCGCTGTTTCTGCCGCTGGCGCCACGCCTCGCCCACTTCGTCCAGTCCCTGCTGCGGGAGAAGGAAACCGGCCTGACCGGCCTGCTGAAC
>JBFKIN010000341.1:0-3550 GCA_041632255.1 Oceanococcus sp.
CACCGGAACGAAGATCGCGTCCGGGCGCTCGGAGTACTGGCGCAGGATTTCCAGCCCCACCGTCGCCTGCCCCGCAATCACGTCCGGGTCGTCGTAGGGGTGAACGTAAGTCAGTCCGTGTTCGGCCTGCAGCGCCCGGGCCTTTTCGCTGGCCGCATCAAAGGTATCGCCATGCAGCACCACCTCCGCACCGTGGGCCCGCACCGCCTCGACCTTGATGCTGGGCGTGGTGCCCGGCATCACGATGACGGCGCGCAAGCACAACCGGGTGGCCGCCGGCTGAGCCGGGACGCCGCGGCGCGGCGTTCTTCCTGACGGCGGGGGCGGCGAGGCGGTGCGGGCCTACGGCGCGGAGGTGGTGCTGCATGGCGATACCTTCGATGCGGCCAGCGAAAAGGCCCGGGCGCTACAGGCCGAATACGGACTGACTTACGTTCACCCCTACGACGACCCGGACGTGATTGCGGGGCAGGCGACGGTGGGGCTGGAAATCCTGCGCCAGTACTCCGAGCGCCCGGACGCGATCTTCGTTCCGGTGGGTGGCGGCGGTCTGGTGGCCGGTATCGCACTGGCGATCAAGGCGGCGGATCCCGGTATCCGCATCATCGGCGTGGAGCCGGACGATGCGGCCTGCCTCAAGGCGGCGATGGCGGCGGATGATCGCGTCGTGCTTGAGCAGGTCGGCCTGTTTGCCGATGGCGTCGCGGTGCGCCAGATCGGGGCGGAAACCTTTCGGATCGCCCGTGTGCTGGTGGACGAGGTGATCACCTGCAGCGTGGATGAAATCTGCGCCGCCGTGCGCGATATCTTCGAAGACAATCGCTCCCTGCCCGAGCCGGCGGGCGCGCTGGCTGTTGCCGGGCTGAAGAAATATGTCGAATCGGGCGCTCCGCCGGATCAGGTGCTGCTGGCCATCGAAAGCGGCGCCAACGTGAACTTTGACCGTCTGCGCCATATTGCGGAACGCTCGGAACTGGGGGAACACCGCGAGGCCCTCCTGGCCGTGACCATTCCCGAGCGCCCGGGCAGCTTCCTGCATTTCTGCGAGACGCTGGGCCGGCGTGCCGTGACCGAGTTCAATTATCGTTTCTCGGACCACAGTGACGCGCACGTTTTCGTCGGGGTCAAGCTGGCCGGCGGCAACAACGAGCGCGCAGCCATCGTCGAGAGCCTGCGGGCAGCCGATCTGCCGGTGACCGATCTCTCGGACAACGAAATGGCCAAGGTGCATGTGCGCTACATGGTGGGCGGCCGGGTGCCGGGGCTGCAGGACGAGCTGCTGTTCCGCTTCGAGTTTCCCGAGCGTCCCGGGGCGCTGCTCGCCTTTTTGCGCGAGGTGGGCACGCGCTGGAACATCTCCATGTTCCACTATCGCAACCACGGGGCGGCCTTCGGCCGTGTTCTGGTCGGTATCCAGGTGCCGCCGGCACAGCGCGAGGCCTGCAGGGCCACTTTTGACGCTCTCGGCTACGACTACGCGGAGGAGTCGGACAACCCGGCCTACCAGCTCTTTCTGGGTACCTGAGGCCGGGGCAAAGCGCGGCAATCTCGCAGGTCAGCTTTGGCCCGAAGCGTCGCCAATCAGGGCGACGAATGTTTCCGTCGCCTCGGGCCGGTGAAGCAGGTAGCCCTGCACCTCGTCGCATCCCAGCTGTCTGAGCTGCTCCAGTTGAGCCGTGGTTTCCACCCCTTCGGCAACGGTGGTCAGGTTCATGCTTCGCGCCAGAGCGATGATCGAGCTGCACAGGGCCTGCTGGCCCGGCTCGGACTCCAGGTTGCGGACAAAGCTCTGGTCGATCTTGAGCTTGTCAATTGGGAAGCGCTGCAAATAGGTCAGCGAGGAATAGCCGGTGCCGAAATCATCCAGCGACAGCGTGTGGCCGAGCGCCTTGATCTCTCCCAGAACCTCGATGGCACGCTCGATGTCGCGGGCCAGAACGGACTCGGTGATCTCGATTTCCAGCAGCGCGGGGGGGATGGTGTAGGTCGCGCAATGCGCGCGCAGCGAGTCGATGATCCGCCCGCTGACGAAAGATTCGGCTGAGACGTTGACCGCAATGCCCAGATGGGCGTGCCCGTCCCGCTGCCACTGATGCAGGGTGCGGCAGACCTGGCCCAGCACCCAGTGGTCCAGCGCCAGGATCAGGTCCGATTCCTCGGCCAGTGGAACGAAGACGCCCGGCGGCACCGCCCCGCGGACGGGGTGCTGCCAGCGGCACAGCGCCTCGGCGCCCAGCAGCCTGCCGCCGCAGTCGAACTTGCCCTGCAGATGCAGTGCCAGCTGGCCCTGTTCGATGGCCTGGCGCAGGTGGCTCTCCAGGGCCAGGCGGTCCAGTGCGCGGCGCATCATGGACTGGTCATAGAAGCGGAATGGCGTGTCCGCTGAGGGTGGCACATCGCCCGCGGCGGTGCCGGCGAAGCGGATCAGCGCATGCACGGTGTCGGCATGCGCCGGGAAGCTGGCGATGCCGGCGGAGACGGGCAGGCGAAATTCGTGTTCGTCCATTCCCAGTGGCGCGGCCAGAACCTCATGCAGGCGGCGGGCCCAGTGCGCGCCTTCCTGCTCCGCATCGGCAACGCGGAAGAAGGCGATGAATTCATGCTCGCCCAGACGGGCCAGGCCGCGTGAACTGCTGCTCTCGCCGCTCGCGAACACGCGCTGGTTCAGACGCTGACCCAGAGTGCCCACCAGTTCGTCCACCGACATCGCGCTGAGACTTTCGTGCAGGCGCTTGAGCGGGCCGAAGCGCAGACAGATCACCAGCAATTCGCTGCCGTCTTCGCGCGATTGACGCAGGGCCTCGCGGCAGCGCAACTCAAACAGATCCCGGTTGGGCAGACCGGTGACCTTGTCGTAATAGGCCAGCTGGCGGATGCGGGCCTCGCGCTCCAGCACCCGCATGCGCCAGCGCAGGAAGCCCCATAGGGCGGCCACGCCCATCAGCACATAGGCAGCGTACGCCCAGGGGGTGGCCCAGGGCGCGGCCCGAACGGTGATGGCGAGGCGCAGGGGCTCCGGATTCCAGCGGCCGTCGCTGTTGGCCGCGCGCACCAGCAGCGTGTAGCGGCCGGGGTCGAGGTTGGTGTAAGTGCTGCGGTTGCGGTAGCTGGGCGGTGTCCAGTCGCGATCGAAGCCCTCCAGCTTCACCGAGTACAGGTTTCGCTCCGGTGCCACGAAATCCAGCGCCGCGTACTCGAAACTCACCACGTCCTCGTTGTGACGCAGGCTCAGCGTTTGCAGGTCAGAGATCGGGGTATCGGTCTGCAGTGGCAGGCTGAATTTCTCGATGGCGGTCAGCACCACCTCCGGCCCAGGCCGCTGCTGCTCGAGCGCGTCAGGCTGCAGCGCGTTGTAGCCCCCGGTGCCTCCGAAGAAGATGCGGCCGTCCGCGCTGCGGTGGTGGGCGCCGAAGTTGAACTCCTCCGACTGCAGACCCTGCGCCCTGTGAAAATAGCGGAACTGTCGCTTGTCCGGGTCCAGGCGCATGATGCCGCGGGTCGAACTGAGCCACAGGTGGCCGGTCTCGTCCACCTGGATACCGTTGATCAC
>JBFKIN010000342.1:0-3544 GCA_041632255.1 Oceanococcus sp.
GGACTGCGGGGCTTTGTCGGTTTCGGCCCGGGGCCGGACCCGCTTACTGCGGGAACAGCGCCCCGAGTTGCTGGGCGAACATCATGTCGCCATCAAGCTGGATCTTGCCCGTCATGAAGGCCGTCATGCCGTCAAGCTCACCTGTGAGCAGGGCCACCATGTCGTCATCTTCCATGGTCACGGCCACCGTGTAGCTGTCCGCGTTGCCTTCGGTAACCGTGCAATTGCCGTCCCGGATCACCACTGTGCGCGGGTTGGAGCAATTGAACTGGATTGTGGCATCCACGCCAGCGGCAGCGTCGGCGTTCAGCTTGCTCGGCATCTTTTCGAAAATTTCGTCCAAAGTCATGCGTGAGTCGTCCTCATCGGTATGCGGGCCGCTCGGAACAGGCGCATCGCTTCGCGCGAATGACCGGTCGGCCCAGGGCAGGTATTTGCAACGCCGAGTCTAGCCCAAGCTCCAGCAATTGCAAAAGCGGTAATCCTCCTTACAAGCAGACGACCGCTTAGGCTCGGCAGAACCCCGGGACTGTGCTAGCTTTCGACTGCAACGAGGCCTAGCCCACCCCGGTTGCGGTAACAAGCCTTACCGATTGGCCAGCCAATGGCGCCCGCGATGTCCGCGGTGGGCTGACTTTCCGAATACGCAGATGAAGGGAACAAGCATGCAATTCACCCCCGAGCACGAGGAGATCCGGCGCACCGTGCGGCGCTTTGTGCAGGAAGTCATCAATCCCAATGTGGCGCAGTGGGAAGCCGAGCAGATCTTCCCGGCCCGCGAGGTCCTCAAGAAGGCTGCCGAACTTGGCATTCTGGGCATCAACAAGCCCGAAGAATATGGCGGCATGGGGCTGGATTACAGCTACCAGATGGTTTACGCGGAAGAACTGGGCGGTTGTCTGTGTGGCGGCATTCCCATGGCCATCGGCGTAGTGACCGACATGGCGACGCCTGCCCTGGCCCGATTCGGCTCGGACGAACTCAAGCGCGAATTTCTGGCGCCCACGATTGCTGGGGAGCGGGTCTGTTCCATCGGCGTATCGGAACCCGGTGCCGGCTCCGATGTGGCCAATATCCGCACCACGGCGGTGAAGGATGGTGATGACTACATCATCAACGGCTCGAAGATGTGGATCACCAACGGCATGCAGGCGGACTGGATCTGCCTGCTGGCCAACACCTCCGAGGGCAGCCGGCATGGCAACAAGTCCTTGATCATCGTCCCGATGGACACGCCCGGCGTGCAGCGCACCGAGAAGATTCACAAGATCGGCATGTGGTCTTCGGATACCGCCCAGCTGTTCTTCGACAATGTTCGCGTGCCGCAGCGTTACCGCATCGGACAGGAAGGCGCCGGTTTCATGTATCAGATGATGCAGTTTCAGGAAGAGCGCATCTTCGGCGCGGTGAGCATTCTCAAGGGCATGGAACACTGTATCGAGGCCACCATCGAATACACGCGACAGCGCGACACCTTCGGTCAGCCGCTGATCAACAACCAGGTGGTGCATTTCAAACTGGCTGAACTCCAGACTGAAATCGAGGCCCTGCGCGCACTGTGTTATCAGACCTGCGAAAGCTATGTAGCGGGGCAGGACGTCGTCAAGCAGGCCTCCATGGCCAAACTCAAGGCCGGGCGCCTGGCCCGTGAAGTGGCGGATCACTGCCTTCAGTTCTGGGGCGGCATGGGCTATACCTGGGACAACCCGGTGTCCCGCTTCTTCCGCGATGGACGCCTGATTTCCATCGGCGGCGGCGCCGACGAAATCATGCTCGGCATCATCTGCAAGCTGATGGGCATATTGCCCGGCAAGCAAAAGGACTGATGGCGGGCGGGACCCACTGCCAGCAGCGGCGCTGGCCGATCCGCCCGCGTTCCCTGTAATCTGCTTGGCCTGCAGCTGAGAAATCACCCAAAAGCAATGTCTTACAGATCAGTCCTCAAGCCCGATCTATTTCGGGGGCAGGTCATCATCGTGACCGGCGGTGGCAGTGGCATCGGCCGCTGCGTCGCGCATGAGTTGGCCAGCCTGGGTGCGCAGCCACTGTTGATCGGGCGCAAGCAGGACAAGCTGGAACGGGTTCAGGCGGAGATCCGGGAGGACGGCGGACAGGCGGACTGGCGTGTTCTGGATATCCGGATAGAGGACGACGTGAAGGCCACCGTGGCCAGCATCCTGGAAGGGCACGGTCGCATCGATGGCCTGGTCAACAACGCCGGCGGGCAGTTTCCAGCGCCCTTGGCCCTGATCAACCAGCGTGGCTGGGAGACTGTGATCCGCACCAACCTGACCGGCGGCTTTCTGATGGCGCGAGAGTGCTTCACCCAGCACATGGCCCGTCACGGTGGCGCCATTGTGAACATTTCCGCCGACATGTTCGGCGGAATGCCCATGATGGGCCACTCCGGGGCGGCCCGGGCCGGTATGGTCAACTTCACGCAGACGGCTGCAGTGGAATGGGCCTGCGCGGGAGTGAGAGTGAACTGCGTGGCGCCAGGCTGGATCGCCTCCAGCGGCCTGGACACCTATACGGATCCGACGATTCGCGCAGCCTTGCCCAAGCTGCGCCACGAAGTGCCCATGAAGCGCCTGGCCGAGGAGTCGGAAGTGTCCAGCGTCATCTGCTTCCTGCTCTCGCCCGGCGCCGCCTATCTCACCGGGGTCTGCGTGCCGGTGGATGGGGGTTCGACCCTGCATGTGCGGGGGTTCGATCTGCCGGACCATGACCGGGCAACGCCGTTTGCTGGCTTTCACCGCGCGGTTCGGCCCAAAATACTCGACGCCGAATAGGGCACTGTTCATTACTGTATTCTGCAGAGCCCCGCTTGAGGGCCCGGCTGAGGAGACCCGGCTTCATGCCTGTTATCGATTCGAAGGTGGACGTGCATGCCGAGGGCTACGCGCGCAACCGCCAGGAGATGCTGGACTGCATCGCGGAGTTTCGCGCAGTGGAAGACGCCATCCGTGGCAGCGAGGAGAAGCGCCGCGCCCGCTTTGTTGAGCGCGGTCAGCTGATGCCCCGCGAGCGGGTGGCGCTGATGCTGGATCGTGGCTCGCCTTTCCTGGAGCTGTCCACCCTGTGCGGCTACAAGGAACACGACGACAAGGACGGCTCACTGGCCGGCGGCAACCAGATCTGCGGGATTGGCTATGTTTCCGGCGTGCGTTGCATGCTGGTGGCCAGCAATTCCGCCATCAAGGGCGGGACGATGTCACCCTGGGGCGTGCAGAAAACGCTGCGGATCCAGGAGATCGCGCTCGACCAGAAGCTGCCCATCGTGTCGATGATCGAGTCGGGCGGCGCCAATCTGCCCTATCAGCTGGAGATGTTCATCGAAGGCGGACGCACGTTCTGCAATCAGGCCCGCCTGTCGGCGGCAGGCATCCCGCAAATCACCGTGGTCCATGGCTCGTCCACCGCCGGCGGAGCTTACATGCCGGGCCTTTCGGACTACGTCATCATGGTACGCGGGAAGGCCAAGGTCTTTCTTGCGGGACCACCGCTACTCAAGGCGGCCACGGGCGAAATCGCCAATGACGAA
>JBFKIN010000343.1:0-3544 GCA_041632255.1 Oceanococcus sp.
AAGGGTCACGATTTCCCCCAGCTTTCGCTGGTCGGCATCATCGACGCGGATCAGGGGCTTTACGGCCAGGACTTCCGGGCCACCGAGCATCTGGCTCAGCAGGTGATACAGGTCGCCGGCCGCGCCGGCCGCCGGGATGCGCCGGGCGAGGTCATTCTGCAGACCCACAACCCGGAGCACCCGTTGCTGCAGCTGCTGCAGCACGGTGACTACGCACGGGCCGCCGAAAGCCTTCTGTCCGAGCGCCAGATGCTGGCCTGGCCGCCCTTCTCACGCCTCGCCCTGCTGCGCGCGGAGGCGGCTGACGGTGCGCTGGTGCAGCGGGAACTGACCGCGCTGGCGGAAAGCCTCTGGCAGGAAGCGGATCCGGAGGTACTGGGGCCGGTGCCGGCGCCGATCGAGCGCAAGGGTGGCCGTTATCGTTACCAGCTCCTGTTGCGCAGCCCCAGCCGGCAGCGCCTGCAGCAGACGCTGGCCCAACTTCGCACCGCGCTGGAGTCGCGCCCGGGCTGTCGGCGCCTGCGCTGGTCGCTGGACATGGACCCCCAGTTTCTGGATTGAGCATGCCGGCGGCACAGGCTTGTATGATGCCGCTATCCGATACGCTCCGCGCGGGCTTTCCGCGCAGCGCGGCCGCCCCTCACCGTCATCGCCAAGAGCCATGTCCCCATTTCGCCGCAATATTCTGGCCCTGACCGCCCTGCTGCTGCCCGTCCCGGGTATCGCCAGCCCCATCGCCGAGATCTACGCCGACAGCGAATCACTGCGCTTCGCGGTGCCTGATTTCGTCTATGCCGCCGGCGTCACCGCCGATTTCCAGCAATTGCAGCTGGTCGATGCCGACGGCGGCAACCTGCCCTTTGCGGTCTGCCCGATCGTGACCGCGCGGGAAGCCTGGCTGGAGGTCGGCGTGATCGAGGTCCCATACATCGCCCGGGTGGTCACGGACGGGCACGGGGAGCTCCAGCTGGAATATTCGCCGGGTGCCCGCCACCCGGGGGTGGTGCAGGACTGGGTGATCGACACGCGCCAGGTCAAGGGAGCCATCGCCGAATTTCAGGGTCTGCCGCCGATCAGCCAGCTGCGCAGCGGGCCCAACCTGCGCCAGTGGTCTGCTCCATTGCGTTTCGAGCAAACCGGCGACAGCATCCGATTCTCGCCGCTGCAGAGCCCCTTTTTCCGGGTTCGTCTGAGCGAGGCGAAAGCCCCCGGCGAGCCCGCACTGCGAGCCCGCCTTCAGGAGCTCAGCGGAGAACGCCAGCCGCACTGGTACGCCCTGGATGCGCAGGCCGATGGTCAGTACGGCAATCGCCGAAAGTTGCCGGTCATCGCCGCGCGGGTGCCGGGATCCGATGCGGACGGCTGGAGCGCGGAGTCACGCCAGGGCCACTGGGACGCGTGGAAGCCGCGCGCCCGCGTACCCGCCGGAGAGCCGGGTGCGATGCGGCGCTTCAGCGCGGTCACTGACCCCCAGTGGCGTCTGCAGGGCAGCGAGGGCCCGCTGGAGCTGGCACACCCGGCTTACGAGTTGCGCCTGCCAAGACTCTCCACGGCCCAGCCCCTGCGCCTGCTCCGTCTGGGCGAGGGCCGCTTCGGCCCTGCGCTGAGCTGCACCCACACGGAGAATCTTGCGCCGCAGGACCCGACCCGTATCGTCGCGCTCGACAGCGGCGCCTTCAGCCCGCCCAGCGCGACCGACCTGCGCGGGTATTTCCTTGTCCTGGTCGGCATCGGCCTGGCGCTGGGTCTGTGGTGGCGGCGCTATCGCAAGGCCCGGCACGCAGGCTAAAATGCGCCGTTTTGCCCCGACCTCCCCCGCATGAAAGACAGCATCCAGGCCCTGCTGGCCCAGGCCGCCGCCAGCCTGGGCATCAGCGTCCCTGACAGCGCCCGGCTGGAAGCCACGCGCGACAAGGCCCATGGCGACCTCGCCTCGAATCTCGCCCTGGTCTGTGCCAAGGCGCTGGGTCGGCCGCCGCGCGAGCTGGCCCAGGCCCTGATCGATGCCCTGCCCGCGGACCCGGCAGTCGCCCGGGTCGAACTGGCCGGCCCCGGCTTCATCAACTTCTTCCTGGCGGGCGACCAGTACCATCAGCTGCTGCAGCGGATCGTCGGCGAGGGTGAGGCCTACGGCTGCTCGGACCGGCATCAGGGCCAACGCCTGCTGCTGGAATTCGTCTCCGCCAATCCCACCGGCCCGCTGCACGTCGGGCATGGCCGGGGCGCGGCCTATGGCGACTGCCTGGCGCGACTGCTGAGCGCCACCGGCTATGCGGTAACGAGCGAGTACTACGTCAATGACGCCGGCCGCCAGATGGACATCCTGGCGCTGTCCGTGTGGCTGCGCCACCTCGAGCAACAGGGTCAGGACATCGTTTTCCCGTCCCGCGCGTACCAGGGCGATTACATCCGCGAGTCCGCCGCCCGCCTGGGCGACAAGGGCGACTTCGTTCGCCCACTGGGCGTTGATGCCGACACGCTGCCGCCGGATGACGCAGAGCAGGGCGACGCCCGGCTGGATGCCCTGATCAGCGCGGCCAAGGCCGCATTGGGCGCGCAGGACTTCGCCCGCGTGCTGGATCATGTGCTGGCCGAACAGCAGGCCGGCATCGCTGCCGATCTCGCCGCCTTCCGGGTGAATTTCGACCACTGGGCCTCGGAACGGTCGGTGGTCGAAAGCGGCGCCGTGCAGCGGGCCCTGGAACAACTGGCCGCCGGAGACCATACCTACGAGCAGGACGGCGCCCTGTGGTTTGCCAGCAGTCGCTTCGGCGACGACAAGGACCGCGTCCTGCTGAGGGCGAACGGTGCGGCCACCTACTTCTGCAATGACATCGCCTATCACGTGGACAAGCTGGCCCGTGGCTTCGACCGCCTGATCGACGTCTGGGGCGCCGACCATCATGGTTACGTCAAGCGCATGAGCGCCGCGGTCGAGGCGCTGACCGGCCAGGCGGACAAGCTGGACGTGCAGCTGGTGCAGTTTGTCAGCCTGCTGCGCCATGGCGAGAAGGTGTCCATGTCCACCCGGGCGGGCACCTACGAAACCCTGGAAGACCTGCGTGAAGAAGTCGGCGTCGATGCGGCGCGCTACTTTTACGTGATGCGCTCCCACGACCAGCATCTGGAGTTCGATCTCGCCCTGGCCACGGAAAAAAGCAACGACAACCCGGTGTTCTACGTGCAGTACGCCCACGCGCGCATCTGCAGTGTGTTTCGCCAGCTGGCCGAGAAGGGGCTGAGTTTCGACTCCGCGGCCGCGGCCGGGCAGCTGGAGCATCTCGACCAGGAGGCCGAACGCGAACTGTCCAAGCTGCTGGCGCGCTATCCGGATGCGGTGCTGGCCGCAGCGGGACAACTGGCGCCGCAGATCATCGTCACCTACCTGCGTGAACTGGCCGAGCAATACCACCGTTACTACAACGGCTCCACTTTCCTGGTCGATGATGCGGCACTGCGCGGCGCCCGGCTGTACCTCAATCTCGCGGTGCAGCAGGTCCTGCGCAACGGCCTGAACCTGCTGGGCGTGTCCGCTCCGCAAGAG
>JBFKIN010000344.1:0-3541 GCA_041632255.1 Oceanococcus sp.
GCCGACCCTGCGGAGAATGAATTGAGCCAGCGGGTACGCGCCCTGCGGGGCTTCAACGACATACTGCCGGACGATGCTGTCTGGTGGCGCGGCGTGCTGGACCACGCCAGCCGCGTGATGGACCAGTACGCCTACAGGCCCATCCATCTGCCGCTGATGGAAGCCACCGAGTTGTTCAGTCGCTCTGTGGGCGAGACCACGGACATCGTCGCCAAGGAGATGTTCACCTTCCTGGACCGCGAGAAGACCTCGATGAGCCTGCGGCCGGAAGGCACGGCGGGCTGTGTGCGCGCCGGAATCGACCATGGATTGCTGCACAATCAGCAGCAACGCTTCTGGTACGCGGGGCCGATGTTTCGCCACGAGCGCCCCCAGGCGGGGCGCTACCGTCAGTTCGAGCAGATCGGGGTCGAGGCCTTCGGCATGGCCCAGCCCGAAATCGACGTCGAGGTGATCGCGCTGTCCGCGCGGCTCCTGCGCGCTCTGGGCCTGCAGTCCGGCGAGGGTCTGCAGCTCGAATTGAATACCATCGGGAGCAGCGAGGCGCGCGCGGCCTACCGCGACAAGCTGGTTGATTACCTGCGTCCTTTCGCGGCGGAACTGGATGAAGATTCGCAGCGCCGCCTGGACAGTAACCCCTTGCGCATATTCGACAGCAAGGTGCCGCGTACGCGCGAAATCGTCGCCGAGGCGCCGGCCTTCGCGGATCATCTGGATGGGCCATCGCGAGAGCACTTCGAAGCCGTGAAAGACGGCCTGGATGCGCTGGGCATCGCCTACGTCCTCAATCCCCGGCTGGTCCGCGGTCTGGACTACTATGGCCGTACCGTTTTCGAGTGGACCACCGACCGGCTTGGCGCGCAGGGCACCATCTGCGCCGGCGGGCGCTATGATGCGCTGGTCAGCCAGCTCGGAGGCGGCGAAGTGCCGGCTGTCGGTTTCGCTCTGGGCCTGGAACGAACCATCCTGTTGCTCAAGGCCCTGGAGCGCGATGTGCGCCGGGACCCCAAACCCCAGGTGTATTTCTGCAGCCTGGATGGCACCGGCGCGGTGATGAGCCGGCTGGCCGAAAGCCTGCGCGACGCCGGGCTGAGGGTGCAGTGCGATGGCAGTGGCAAGCTCAAGGCCCAGCTCAAGCGTGCGGACCAGGCGGGCGCCGCCTATGCCGCGATACTGGGTGGCAGCGAGGCGCAGGCCCGGCAGATTCAGCTCAAGCCGCTGCAGGCGGATGGCGAGGCGCAGATGCTGGACTGGGATCAACTGATCACGCACCTGCAGGACACGCTGGACCGGCGCCCCGATTGAACGACCGGGCCCCGTCGCTGCGACTTGGCGTCCGGGGCAGTGACAATCAACGACAATTGCTTTTGAGGAATGACAGTGGAACTGGAACAAACCGATCAGGAACAGGTGGAAGCGCTGCAGAAATGGTGGCGCGAGAACTGGCTGTCCCTCTTGGGCGGTCTGGCGCTGGGCCTGGCCGGCATAGTGGGCTGGCAGTACTACGGTGAATCCCGTCTGGAGAAAGCCGAAGCGGCCTCCGTGGCCTACGAGGACGTCAAGACGAAACTGGCGATGAAGCGCCTGGACGAAGCCAAGGCTGCCATTGCCGCGCTGGAATCCGAGCACGCGGGGTCGCCTTACGTGTTGCAGTCCAGGCTGAATCTGGCCGCCGTCCAGGCCGACACCGGCGACTGGGCGGGCGCGGAGCAGACGCTGCGCAATGCGGCTGCGGCCAAGCCCGACGCCGCCCTGGCCGGCCTGATTCGCCTGCGTCTGGGGCGGGCCCTGTGGGCTCAGGGCAAGACCGCTGAAGCGCTGGCCGAGCTGGACGATGCTTCCGGCGCCTATGCCGCCCTGGCTCAGGAACTGCGTGGAGATATCGCTGCCGCCACCGGTGACACCAGCCTGGCTCGCAAGGCTTACCAGGCTGCGCTGGCAAGCAATGCCGACTATCTTGACGGTGCCGATGTGCAGCGCAAGCTCGATGCCCTCAACTGATCCCGTGACCCGATTGCCGATGACACACAAGCTCTGTTTGACCCTCGTGGTGGCCGGCCTGCTGTCGGCCTGCGCCTCCGACTCCAAGGTGGCCAAGCCGGAACCGCTGCGCAAGATCGCGGAGCCGGAAGTCCGCGCGGAAAAGATCTGGAGCCGCGGCCTCGACGCCCCGCGCGAACTCACCGGATTGCGTCCCCTGCTGGCCGCAGGACGCGTGTTTGTGGCCGAACGCGCCGGCGCCGTGCGCAGTCTTGACGCGAAGGGCAAGGCAATCTGGCAGGTCCAGACCGGTCTTCGTCTGTCCGCCGGGCCCGCCCTGGTCGATGGCGCATTGATCATGGGTACCCTGGATGGCGAGGTTGTGGCCCTGGAAGCCCAGGACGGCCAGGAACGATGGCGCGCCAGTCTGAGCAGCGAGGTCATCAGCCGGCCGGCCGGCGAGGGTGACCTGGTCGCAGTGCGCTCCGGCGACGGTCGCGTGTATGGTCTGGCCGCTACCGATGGCGAGCGTCGCTGGACCGTCAATCGCTCGGTGCCCGCCCTGACCCTGCGCGGATCCGCCCCGCTGGTGGTCGGTCGCGGGGCGGTGTTCGTCGGCATGGACAATGGTCGGGTGCTGGCGCTCAGCCGAGACGAAGGCGAGCCGCTCTGGGAGGAAGCCGTGAGCGTGCCTGCCGGCCGCACGGAAATCGAGCGCATCGTCGATGTGGATGCCGACCTTCTGCTGATTGAGGGTGTGCTGTTCGCCGCCAGCTACGGTGGCGACCTGGTGGCTTACGAAGCAGGCAGCGGCCGCGTGCTGTGGCAGCGCAGTCTCGCCAGCTACACGGGCATGGCGGTCGATGGCCAGTGCCTCTACGTGACCGATGTCGATTCCGTCCTCTGGTGCCTGGATCCGCGCAATGGCGCCGCGATCTGGGAGCAGAACCAGCTCAGGCACCGCAAGCTGAGCGCTCCGATGGCCTACAAGGGCAATGTGCTCGTCGGCGATTTCGAGGGCTACATGCATGCGGTTTCCGCGGTGAATGGCCGCATCATCGGTCGCAGCCGTGCGACCAGCGAGGGAATCCGCGCTCCCATGCAGCAGGACGACGAACAGCGCATCTATGTGCTCGACAGTGACGGTCGCCTGCAGGTCATGCGCTGGAATCCGTTGCGCAACGGCTGATCCCATGCACACCGCGCCCGTGGTCGCCCTGGTCGGCCGGCCCAACGTGGGCAAAAGCACGCTGTTCAATCAGCTGACCCGAAGCCGCGACGCCCTGGTCGCCGACGAAGCGGGCATGACCCGTGACCGACAGTACGGGCTGGCCGAACTCGACGGCGGTCACTGCATCGTGGTGGACACGGGCGGTCTGATGGACGATGCACAGGGTCTGGACGCGGCGGTTGCCCAGCAGGCGCGTCAGGCCATAGAAGAAGCTGACCTGGTCCTGTTCCTGGTCGACGGGCGAGCCGGCGTCATGGCCGAGGATCAGTCCGTCACGGCTTTGCTCAGACCGCACGCGGACAAGACACGGCTTGTGATCAACAAATGCGA
>JBFKIN010000345.1:0-3541 GCA_041632255.1 Oceanococcus sp.
ATCCGCGATGCTCTCGCTCCGGGCCTGCGCCAACTGCCACAGCCAGGTTCATGGCAGCAATCATCCCTCCGGCGCCCTGTTGCTGAGGTAGAGCGATGAGGAAGAACGGCTCAACAATGCATCCTCGAGCGGTCCTGGCGGCGGCTGTGCTGGCGCTGTCCTCAGCGCTGCATGGCCAGGCACCCGAAGGCTGGGACTGCCGCTTCTGCCCGGAAGCTGCGCCGGGGGACCGCGCACAACTGACCCTGGGCTTCGGCCATGCCAGCGATCGCCCGCGCTTCGCCAGCGACCCACTGGGCAGCGCCGCCAGCACGGGCGCCCTTGGCTGGCTTGACGGTCAGTGGCAGCACCGGGACGCCGATGGCCGTCTGCTGCGCGTTGATGCGGCGGGCCTCGGCCTGGCCAATCCCGGGCTGCAGCTGCAGGACCTGCAGCCCGGCCGCTACAGTCTCATGGCCCGCTGGCAGGAACTGGTCCACCAGCCCGGTCCTGCCGGGTCCACGCCGTTTGAAACCGGCGAGGGGAATCGGCTTCAACTCCCGCCCGGCTGGGTTGCCGGCGGCAGCCCGGCGCAGATGAGTGCATTGCCGGCATCGCTCAGGCCCCACAGACCGATTCAGCAGCGCCGCTGGCTGGATCTGAGCGCGGGCTTTGTGCCTGCTGCAGCCTGGCGCACCCATGCGGATTACCGTCGCGAGGAGCGCGCCGGAAGCCGCTGGACCAGCGGCGCCTTCCTCACCCAGAGCACCTGGCTACCGCAGCCCGTGGACATGACAACGGACCGTCTCGATCTGGGCGCCGAGTACCACGCCAAACACTGGCTGGCCAGCCTGGGCTATGGCCTGTCCCTGTTCCGCAACGCGCAGACGGGCCTGCGCTGGGACAATGCCTACAGTCCATTGCGTGATGGCGCGGATGCCGGAGAACTGGCCGTCGCGCCGGACAACCAGGCCCACCAGCTGAGCCTGGCTGCTCACTACTTCGGCCATCCCCTGCTGCGGATGGACGGCAGCCTCGCCGTCGGCCGTCTGCTGCAGGATGAGCCACTGCTGGCTGCCAGCGTCAATCCGGCGCTGTTATCCGCGCCGCCCCGTCGCAGCGCACAGGCGCGGATCGATACCGTGGCGGCGCAACTGCGCGGCAGCTACCGGGTCAGCCGGCCCTTGCGGCTGGAGCTGCGCTACCGCCATCAGGACCGCGACACGCGGACACCGTCACAGGATTTCGTGCAGGTCCTCACGGACAACTTCCTTTCTGACAGCCGGCGCAACCTGCCCTACGCCTTCCGCGACGATCTGCTGGCGGTGCAGGCCGACTATCGACCACGCAGCCTGTGGCGGCTGCGCCTGGGTCTGGAGCAGGAGCGCCGGGAACGCGACGCCCAGGCCCGCCGGCGCACGCAGGAGACCCGTGGCTGGGGGGAATGGCGCCTGCGCACCTCGGGACCGATACAGTTGAGCGCCCGGCTCGGCTATGCCGAGCGTGATGGATCGGCCTTCGAACAGCCGCAGGACGTGAGTGTTCAGAACAGCCGTCAGCGTGCCTTCAACCTGGCTGACCGCGAGCGCCGCGATGGCCGGCTGCGTCTGGAGGTTTTCGGCAGCGAGGGCCTGCACCTGTCCTTGCAGGCGGAACTGGCGGACGAAGACTACGATGCCTCCTCCATCGGCCTGCAGGCTGCGCGGCATGCCAGCCTGAGCGCACAGCTCAGCGGCGGCAGCGACGCCACCCTGCTCTGGCTGGTCCACGCCAGTCATGCCCAGGCACGGCTGGAACAGGCCGGCAGTCAGGCACTGGCGCTGGCCGACTGGTGGGCCGCCAGCCGTGATCTGCACGACAGCTACGGCCTGAGCCTGAACAAAGCCGGCCTGCTGCCCCGGGTCGATGTCCAGCTTGACTACGCCTTCAGCCGCAGCCACGGTCGTATCCAGGTGCGCAACGACGACTTTCCCGAACTGCGGACCCGGCTGCACGGCCTGGACCTGCGGGCCATCTGGCACTGGCGCCCCCGGCTTGACTGGGATCTGCGCTACCGCTACGAGCGCTACCAGGATGCGGACTGGCAGTACGACAACCTGTCTCCGGACAGCCTGGGCAATGTGCTGGGCCCAGGCACAGTGGGCTACAACAAGGTGCTGCACCTGCTGGGCCTGAGCTTGACCTATCGCTTCTGAAGCGCCGGCATGGCGGCGCCCGGGCGAGACGCGCCCGGCGGCCGTCAGTGCCTCCTCGGCGATACTGCCCTCCATGGAACCCGACGCCCGACAAGGACCCAGCTTTTCCACTCGCGGCCTGAGCAAGGTTTATGGCCGGGGCAGCGCGGCGATACATGCCTTGCGCGACGTCAACCTTGACATTGCCTGTGGCGAGCTCGTGGTCCTGCTGGGCCCCTCTGGCAGCGGCAAGTCCACCCTGCTGAACATCCTGGGCGGCCTGGACTTTCCCAGCGGCGGCCAGGTCCGTTTCGGCGACCAGGAACTGACCGCTTACGACGACCGTCATCTCACCGCCTACCGCCGCGAGCACGTGGGTTTCGTGTTCCAGTTCTACAACCTGATCCCCAGCCTCACCGCGCGGGAGAATGTCGCCCTGGTGACCGAAATCGCGGCCGACCCCATGCCGGCGGATCAGGCTCTCAGCCTGGTCGGCCTGCAACAGCGCATGGACCACTTTCCTGCCCAGTTGTCGGGCGGCGAGCAGCAACGGGTCGCCATCGCCCGCGCGATCGCCAAGCAGCCGTCGGTTCTGCTCTGTGACGAGCCCACCGGCGCGCTGGACAGCCAGACCGGGATCCTGGTGCTGGAAGCCATTGACCGGGTCAACCGGGAACTGCGGACCACCACCTTGCTGATCACCCACAATGCCGGCATCGCGCACATGGCCGACCGGGTGATCCACATGGCCGACGGACACATTGCCCGCCAGCAACGCAATCCGCGGCGTCAACCGCCCGCACAGCTGAGCTGGTGACATGAGGCTGCCGAGACTGCCGCCGCTGGACCGCAAGCTGCTGCGCGATCTCTGGCGCATTCGCGGCCAGGCGCTGGCCATCGCCCTCGTCATCGCCGCCGGTGTGGGGATGTTCGTGATGTCCAAGGGCATGCTGCTGTCGCTGGAGCAGACCCGCAGCGCCTACTATGAACGCTACCACTTCGCCGACCTGTATGCGCCCGTACGGCGAGCCCCCCAGGCGCTGCTGGCCCGGGTCCGCGAGTTGCCCGGGGTCCGCCGCGCGGAAACCCGGGTGCACGCCAGCGCGCTGATGGATGTGCCCGGCATGGATGCGCCGGTCAGCGCCCAGCTGCTGTCGCTTCCCGTCCACGACGGACCGGCGATCAACGACATCCTCCTGCGCCTGGGCCGCATGCCGGACCCTGCCCACCCAGATGAAATCCTGCTGTTGGAAAGCTTTGCCCAGGCCCATGGTCTGTCGCCAGGCGACAGCCTGCATGCGGTGCTGCGCGGCAAGCGCCGGCACCTGAAGATCGCGGGCATCGCACTTTCCCCGGAGTTCGTCTACGCCATGGCGCCTGGCGAAATC
>JBFKIN010000346.1:0-3525 GCA_041632255.1 Oceanococcus sp.
CGCGGACAGGGTATGCACCGCCCGGTGCACATTGGCATTGTCGTGCGCATAGAAATGGCTTATCGCAGCGATCACGCTGTCCGGGCGCTGGGTGGTGGCCGCGTTGTCGAAATAGACCAGTTCCTGGCCGTGGACCTGCTGGTCCAGGGCCGGGAAAAGCGGGCGCAGACGCTCGGCGAAGCCGCTCATGCCTCGACGCCCAGGCTGAGCCCTTCGGCCAGTGGCTGGCTCACTGCGCGGCGCAGGTTCTCATCGGCGATCTCGCCCAGAATCGCGGCGGCGAAGCTGAGCATGAGCAGGCGACGCGCCTGTTCCATGCCGATGCCGCGGCTGCGCAGGTAGAACAGGGCCTGATCATCCAGCCGGCCGACCGTGGAACCATGCGCGCAGCGCACGTCGTCGGCGTAAATTTCGAGTTCCGGTTTGGCATCCACTTCGGCCTGCTCGCTCAGCAGCAGGTTGCGCAGCAGCTGATCCGAATCCGTGCCCTGGGCGCCGCGCTCGACCAGCACCTTGCCGTTGAAGATCTGCCGCGCCCGGCCACCCACGATGCCGCGGGCCCGCAGACGGCTGACAGCCTGCGGGCTGGCGTGACGGACCAGCACCTGCTGGTCAATCTGCTGTTCGCCACCAAGGCCGGCCAGCGCGTAATAATCCAGCCGCGCGTGGCGGCCTTCCAGATGCCGGCGGGCCTGCAGGCGGCTCAGGCGGCTGCCCCAGTCCACGTGGGTTTCATGCAGCTGGGCCTCATCGGCGATGTGTGCATCCTGCTCCGCAATCAGAAACTGGCCTGCCGCGCTGTGCTGCAGACGCAGGCTGCGCATCCGGGCGCCGGTCGCCAGGTGCAGGTCCTGACGCAAAATGGCGATGCCCTGACGTCCGCCGATGTGTTCCTCGACCAGTTCGGCGCTGACACCGTCGTCGAGGTGGATGCTCAGCTGCGCGTTCGACAGCACCGAGCGATCTTCGCTGTGCAGTTGCAGCAGTTGAACCGGTTGTTCCGGGCTATGTCGCAGATGCAGGCGGTAATGCCGGGCCGGCGTCAGTGCCATCAGTCCGGCTAGCGCCGGATCTGCCGGGGGAGCTGTTTCATCGACGGCTTCCAGATTCAGGGTGGGGTCCGACAGTTCCGGCAGATACTGGCCGTCCAGCAGCACCAGCCGGGGGCCGGGCGAGGCTTGAAGGGATCGCGACAGCAGCGCCCGCGCCGTCGCCGGCTCTTCGGTCGGCAGGGCCAGCGGGTTGTCGACCCGTGCGATCAGGCGGCTGAGGTCGGTGTACTTCCACGCCTCCAGCCGGGCATGGGGCAGGGCAATGCCCCTGATGTCGACCGGTTCGCTCATTGGCCTGCGGATCCGCTGTTGCCAGTCATGGGGGCGTAGCCGCGCTGCTCCAGTTCCAGCGCCAGCTCGGGGCCGCCGGAAGCCACGATGCGGCCACCGGCCAGCACGTGCACGAAGTCCGGCTTGATGTGATCGAGCAGGCGCTGGTAGTGGGTGACCAGAACCACCGCGCGTTCCGGATCGCGCAGGGCGTTGACGCCCTCAGCCACGACCTTCAGGGCATCGATATCCAGCCCCGAATCGGTTTCATCCAGGATCGCCAGGCGTGGTTCCAGCACCAGCATCTGCAGGATTTCATTGCGCTTCTTCTCGCCGCCGGAGAAGCCTTCGTTGACCCCGCGTTGCAGCATCGCGTCCGGAATCTGCATCTTCTGGGCGGCCGCCTTGACCTTCTGCAATAGCTCCAGGGGGGTGGCTTCCTCCAGGCCCTGGGCCTTGCGCCGCGCATTCACCGCGGCCTTGAGCAGGGTCATGTTGCTGACCCCGGGCACTTCCACCGGGTACTGGAAACCGAGAAAGACCCCGGCGCAGGCGCGTTCTTCCGGCTCCAGTTCCAGCAGGTCGGCGCCATCGTAGCGCACGCTGCCGCCGGTGATCGTGTAGCTGTCGCGACCGGCCAGCACACCGGCCAGGGTGCTTTTGCCGGAGCCGTTGGGCCCCATGATGGCGTGCACCTCGCCGGCCTTCACCTCGAGGTTGATGCCCTTGAGGATGGTCTTGTCCTGGACGCTGGCGGAAAGATTCTCGATATTCAGCATGATGTTTCGTATTGATGGCGCAGGCGCCGAAATGGATTAACCGACCGCGCCTTCCAGGGAGACGCTGAGCAGGCGCTGGGCTTCGACGGCGAATTCCATGGGCAGTTCACGGAAGACGTCCTTGCAGAAGCCGTTGACGATCATGGACACGGCTTCTTCCTCGCCGATCCCCCGCGAACGCAGGTAGAACAGCTGGTCGTCGCCGATCTTCGAGGTGGTCGCCTCGTGCTCGCACTGGGCGGTGGGATGGCGGGTCTCTAGGTAGGGCACGGTGTGGGCGCCGCAGCGATCGCCGATGAGCAGGGAGTCGCACTGGGTGTAGTTGCGGGCGCCCTCGGCCCGGGGCGAGATCTTGACCAGGCCCCGGTAGGTCTGGTTGCCGTGGCCGGCCGATATGCCCTTGGACACGATGGTCGAGCGGGTGTTGCGCCCCAGATGGACCATCTTGGTGCCGGTGTCGGCCTGCTGGCGGTGATGGGACAGCGCGACCGAGTAGAACTCGCCCACCGAGTTGTCTCCGCGCAGCACGCAGCCCGGATACTTCCAGGTGACGGCCGAGCCGGTCTCGACCTGGGTCCAGGAGATCTTCGAAGCGGTTCCGCGGCACTCGCCGCGCTTGGTCACGAAATTGTAGATGCCGCCCTTGCCATCCTCGTCGCCCGGGTACCAGTTCTGCACCGTCGAGTACTTGATCTCGGCCCGGTCCATGGCGACGAGTTCCACCACCGCGGCATGCAGCTGATTTTCGTCGCGCATCGGCGCCGTGCAGCCTTCCAGATAGGAGACGTAACTGTCGTCCTCGGCCACGATCAGCGTGCGCTCGAACTGGCCGGTGTTGCGCTCATTGATGCGGAAGTAGGTGGACAGTTCCATGGGGCAGCGCACGCCCTTGGGGATGTAGACGAAGGAGCCGTCGGTGAAAACCGCCGAATTGAGCGCGGCAAAAAAGTTGTCACGACTGGGCACGACCGAGCCCAGATGCTCGCGAACCAGTTCCGGGTGCTTGCGCACGGCCTCGGTGATGGGGCAGAAAAGCACGCCGGCGTCGGCCAGCTTTTCCTGGAAGGTGGTGGCCACCGAGACGCTGTCGAACACCATGTCCACCGCGACCCCGGCCAGGGCGGCGCGCTCGTGCACCGGAATGCCGAGCTTCTCGTAGGTTTCCAGCAGCTTGGGGTCGACCTCGTCCAGGCTCTTCGGGCCATCGGCCATGCTCTTGGGGGCCGAGTAATAGGAAATGGCCTGATAGTCGATCGGGCCGTAGTCCACGTTGGCCCAGCGCGGCTCGCGCATCTTGCGCCAGTGCTCGAAGGCCTGCAGGCGCCAATCCAGCAGCCAGGCGGGTTCCTTCTTGCGCACCGAGATGGCCCGGATCACGTCCTCGTTGAGACCGGGCGGAATGGTGTCGGACTCCAGGTCGGTGA
>JBFKIN010000347.1:0-3523 GCA_041632255.1 Oceanococcus sp.
AGCGCTGTTCCCTGCGCCGGTGGCGGCCCAGCAGAGTCACCTTGATCAGGCGCGGCGCTATGTCAGGCGGCTGGATGCCGGCGGGGGCACCAACATGCAGCCGGCCCTGCAGCGGGCCCTGGCCAAGGACCGTGCGGCCGATGGCGGCGTGCTGCGGCAGATCGTGTTCATCACCGATGGCGCGGTCAGCAACGAGTCCGAGCTGTTCACGCTGATTCAGCGGGATCTGGGTGGCGACCGCCTGTTCACCGTCGGGATCGGTTCGGCGCCGAACACCTGGTTCATGAGCGAGGCGGCGCGCGCCGGTCGGGGCAGCTACACCATCATCGACCGGGCCGCCGAGGTCGAGACCCAGATGGACGGTCTGTTCGTGATGCTGGAGTCGCCGGTGCTGACCGGACTGCAACTGGACTTGCCCGAGGCGCGCGAGCTGTTGCCGGATCCGATTCCCGACCTTTACGCCGGCGAACCGGTGCAGCTGGTCATGCGTCTGGCCGGCGCGCCCGGCGCGGCGCGTCTGAGCGGGAGTCTCGGCCCGCGGCCCTGGAGTGCCGAACTGAATCTGGCCGGTGCGGCCGATCAGGTGGGCATCGGGATCCTCTGGGCGCGGCAGAAGATCGCCCAGTACCAGCGCCGAGGTCGCCACGATATGGATGGCGAATCCCTGCGCGCGAAAGTCCTGGAACTGGCCCTGGCCCACCATCTGGTCAGTCCCTACACCAGCCTGGTTGCGGTGGACCGGACCCCGTCCCGCCCCGCCGAAGCCGGCCTCGACAGCCATGCGCTGAAAGGC
Source organism: Oceanococcus sp. (assembly GCA_041632255.1). Taxonomy (GTDB): domain Bacteria; phylum Pseudomonadota; class Gammaproteobacteria; order Nevskiales; family Oceanococcaceae; genus Oceanococcus. Next base: position 794 of record JBFKIN010000347.1, read on the forward strand.
GAACTGCCGGCCGGCCTGAGCGTGCCGACAGTCCCCCTGGCGACCGGCGCCACAGCGTCATCGCTGTGGCTGGTGCTGGCCGGCCTGCTGCTGCTGGCGGCGCTGGCGATCCATGCCTGCGTGGCCGGGCCGCGCCGCCGGACTTCTGGTGCCCGGCACCCCGCCCAGCCGGGCATGCTGGGCGCAGCCTGGTTTCTGGGGGTGGGTCGGTGAAAGCGCTCAGTCTGCTTTGTCTGATCGCCGGCCTGGGCTTCGGTGTGGCCGGTGGCTGGATCCAGGCGAAGGCGCTGCTGGCCCAGTGGCTGCTCGAAGCAGCCTGGAGCCGCAGCCTCGCTGATGGTCAGATCCATCGCCCCTGGCCCTGGGCTGATCACTGGCCGGTGGCCCGGCTGAGCTTTCCGGGTCAGGGTCGCAGCTTCATCGTGCTGGAAGGTGATCAGGGCCACGCCCTGGCGTTCGCGCCGGGCCATCAGCCGCAGTCCGGCCTGGGGGCGGATGAACGCCGCATCGTCATCAGCGGTCATCGGGACACCCATTTCCGCCTGCTGGCCGAGCTGCAGCCGGGCGACCCGGTCCGCCTGCAGACACGGCTGGGAGAGTACCGCTTCACGGTTGAAGGGGCACAGGTGCTGGACAGCCGGGAGCATCGTCTGGCCCTGTACCCGGATCGCCGTCTGCAGCTGGTGACCTGCTGGCCCTTCGAGGCCCTGAGCAGCCGCGGCCCGATGCGCTATCTGGTCACTGCGGAGCCCCAGATCAATCTGTGAGAGCGGCCGGGTCGCTCAGTCCGGCGGAAGCCGGCCGCAGTGCCAGCAGCGGCCAAACTGCCCGTCGATGATCTCTCCGCAGGCGCAGGTCCAGGGCGCGGCGTCTTCATCCTCTGCCAGCAGTTCGGCCAGAATGGCGCGAGCCTGTTCCGCCGCGTGGTCGTGGATGACCCAGACCTCGGGCCAGCAATCGGTGGGCGGCAGCTCGCCGATACCGCCAGACAGGAACTGGTTGCGCATGACGCAGGCCAGCCCGGCGCTTTCCAGCACGCCCTTCACGTAGCCGGCCATGGCCGTGGACGGCGCGGTGTAGACCCGGATCAACCGTGGCTCAGGGCGGCGAAATCGGCCAGGGCGCTGCAGCGGCGGGCGAAGATCTGCAGCAGGGCGTGGCGGGCCTCGCGCAGCGCGGCGTCCTCCGCATTGACCAGCACCTCGTTGAAGAACGCGGTGATCGGCCCGGACAGTTCCGCCAGGCGGTGCATGGCGGCGACATAGTCGCCGCGTTCCAGCGCCTCGTTGAATCCGACTTCGCCGTCCTGCAGCGCGGCCAGCAGGGCCTTTTCCTCCTCCGCGGCCAGCAATTCTGTCTTCAGGCTCAGTTCGGTGCCATCCTTGAGGATGTTTCGGATGCGCTTGTTAGCGGCGGCCAACTGCTCGAAGGGAGTGCTGTCGCGTAAGGCTTGGAGGGCGTGGCAACGCCGCATGCAATCATGCACGTCCAACGCGGTGTCGCGCGCCAGCACGGCCTCGACCACGCGGGCGTCCAAGTCCTGGGCCAGCAGCCAGACCCGGAGGCGGTCCTCCAGAAACTTGAGCAGTCCAGCGAGATCGTCCGCCTGCAGCTTGACCGGCGCATCGCCCATGCTGTGGGCCTCAAGCAGCGGCCACAGCGCCAGGTCCTGCTTGTAGTGGCCGAGGATGCGGATCACGCCCAGGGCGGCGCGCCGGGCTCCGTAGGGGTCCTTGGAACTGGTCGGTCGCAGCGCCTCCTGCGAGAACAGGCAGAGCAGGGCGTCGAGCTTGTCGGCCAGGGCCAGCGCCGCTCCCAGCGGGCTGCCGGGAATCGCGTCTTCAGGCCCCTGCGGCAGGTAATGCTGACTGATCGCATCGCAGATCTCCGGAGCCAGGTTCTGGGCGCGGGCATAGTGGCCGCCCATGATGCCCTGCAGTTCCGGCATCTCGAAGACCATCTGACTGGCCAGATCAGCCTTGGCCAGACGGGCCGCGCTGGCGGCATCCTGGGCGTCCACGCCGAAGGCCGGGGCCACGGCACGGGCCAGGCTTTCCATGCGCCGGCTCTTGTCCGCCATGCTGCCCAGACCGGTGATGTAGGTGACGCTTTCCAGCTTGTTCAGCCAGGTCTCGAAACCGGCCTTGAGATCCTGCTCCCAGAAGAACAGGGCGTCGGCCAGGCGCGGTCTCACGACCTTTTCGTTGCCTGCAACGACGGCCGCCGGGTCCTTGCTGCGCAGGTTGGCCAGGGTGACAAACTGACGGCTGATGCGCTGGTCCTCGCCATAGACGGGGAAATAGCGCTGGTGTTCCTGGATGGTGGTGACGATGACCTCTTCCGGCAATTGCAGGAAAGCTTCGTCAAAGCTGCCGAGCACCGGCTCCGGCCACTCCAGCAGGGCGGTGACCTCGTCCAGCAGATCCTCGTCGATCAGGGCCCGTCCCTGGGAGGCGTCTTCCACCAGGGCGCGGACGCGCTCGCGGCGTTCGCCGAAGTCGGCGATCACCGACGCGGCCTGCATGGCCGCCGGATAATCGGCCGCCTGCGCCAGGCTGATCGGTTCCGGTGCGTGGAAACGATGGCCGTGGCAGATGCGATCGGCGCTCAATCCGAAGGCCTTCAGGGGCACGATTTCGCTGCCCAGCAGTGCGGTCAGGCTGTGCACCGGGCGCACGAAGCTGGCGTCGCCGGTGCCCCAGCGCATGCGCTTGGGCACCAGTTCGTCCA
>JBFKIN010000348.1:0-3520 GCA_041632255.1 Oceanococcus sp.
ATCGAGTTTCTCGATCCGGCCGATGGCGAGGGCGCCATGTTCCCCACCGGCCATCTGGTGGACGAACTGGAGGTGCCAGGCCTGGGCCGTCTGCCCGCCACGCTCATCAACGCCGGCATCCCGACCATCTTCGTCAATGCGGCGGACATCGGTTACAGCGGCACCGAATTGCAGGAGGCGATCAACGGCGACGCCGCCGCGCTGGAGCGCTTCGAAACCCTGCGCGCCCACGGCGCGCTGGCCATGGGCCTGATCCGGAATCTCGAGGATGCCGCCAGCCGCCAGCACACGCCCAAGGTGGCCTTTGTCGCTCCGCCCGCCGGCTACACCGCCTCCAGCGGCAAGACCATAGCCGCCGACGACATCGATCTGCTGGTTCGCGCCATGTCCATGGGCAAGCTGCATCACGCCATGATGGGCACCGCGGCGGTGGCCATCGGCACCGCGGCCGCGATACCGGGCACTCTGGTCAATCTGGCCGCAGGCGGCGGCAACCGCGAGGCGGTGCGTTTCGGCCACCCTTCCGGCACGCTGCGGGTGGGCGCCGAGGCGCGCGAGATCGACGGTCAGTGGACGGCGACCAAGGCGATCATGTCGCGCTCGGCCCGGGTGCTGATGGAAGGCTGGGTGCGGGTGCCCGGTGACGCCTTCTGAACCCCTGAACTAGCCGGACGCAGGCTGGCCCGGCCGGTAGGCCAGCCACAGCATCAGCAAGCCGCTGAAGACAAAGGCCAGCGCACTGGCGGCGAAGCCGACCAGCAGCGGATTGTTGAAATCGTCACGCTCGTCGTAGTCCATGATGTGGAGCATCCAGACGATATCGAACAGTCGCCAGATGTCGTTGCGGCGGGCGACCACCCGGCCGGTGGACGCCGAGACGTAGACGGTGGTGTTCAGATCGTCCGCGAAACGCACCCGCCACAGCGGCAGGTCGCGGCCGCGGTACTCCAGCGCCGGCTCGGTGATCCACTCCACTGCGGTCGCGCTCCCGTTGCCGGCATAATCCGCCTGCGCCACCGCGAGCGCCTGTTCACGCGCCAGCGGAGACAGCAGGCTGCCCGTGACCGCATCGTACAGCTGCATGCCCTGCGCCGTTTCCAGCGTATACACCGCTCGCCCCTGCCACTGGCTCAGCTGCAGCGCGGTCGCATCGACACCCGCGTTCGCCAGAATCTCGGTCGGGTGCTGATAGGCGCCGCTTGCGGACAAAGGCACGGGATCCTGCGCCCGCTTGCGGTGCTCCCCCCGCACCGTCTCGATGTCGAAGGCGCTCATGAACAGGCCGCCACTGACCCACAGCAGCAGTTGCAGCCCGACGAGCAGGCCCAGCCAGCGATGCAGCTTGCGAACGAGACGGCGGGATTGCGGTGACATGATCTGACCTGTTCGGAGGAAGCCGGCGCCGGTACGGCGCGACAGAGTATGTCAGGGAGGCAGCCTGCGGCGGAACCCGCGGCAGGGTCGAACCGTCTTCTTTCATGACACCGTCGCGGAATCCAAACATGAGCCAACGCCCTTTCCTCACCGGCCTGACCGCCATCTTCCTGAGCGCCTGTCAGTCCGGGGCCGATCGCATCAGCGGTGCCGCGGGCCAGGGCCCGACCCTGCCCTACGGCAGCGAAACGGGCGTGGCCTCGTGCGCCGGGCAGCAGAACCTGGATGGCGGCCGTTCCTATCAGGTGATCATCCCCTCCCGGGTGGACGAGGAGCCCATCTCCTTTCAGGTGCACGAACCCGCCCGCTTCGACTGTGAGGCTCGCCATGCCCTGATCCTGCAGGGTCATGGTTACTCCGGCAGCCGCAGCACCGCGGTGGGCGCCTTCGCCAACCTGACCGACAACGGCTACGCGGTGATCAGCATCGACCAGCGCGGCTCGCCGGATTCCGGCGGCACGGTGCGGGTCATGGACCCCGACTTCGAAGGCGAGGACCTGGTCGCCATTGTCGACTGGGCGGAGCAGCATCTGGACTGGCTGAAGTATCGCGACGGCAACCTGCTGCTGGGCGCCATCGGCGGCAGCTACGGCGGCATGTACCAGTACCTGCTGCTGAACAAGGACCCACAGCGGCGGCTGGACGCGATCGTGCCGGAAATCGCCCCGCATGACCTGACCTACAGCCTCAACCCCAATGGCGTGGTGAAATCCTACTGGGCGATGGTGCTGGCCGGTGCCGGCGACGCGCAGACCGAGTTCGGCCAGGACAGCTTCATCCGGGCCACCCTGGTCGAGGGCGCGGTGACCGGCCAGTTCCCTGCAGGAGCGATTCCCTTTTTCGCCTACCACTCCATGCGCTATTTCTGCGAGAACCCGCTGGACCTGCAGGTCGGCGACGGCGGCGACACCTCAAGCTACCTGGCGGATCCGGCCTATCAGTTCCTGCCCCTGACCGGCGACGGCGAGTACAGCGTGCTGACCCCTTCCTTACGCAGCGTGCCGCCGGTCGACGCCCTGTTGTGGCAGGGTCCGCGCGATGACCTGTTCAATCTGAACGAGGCCTGGAAAAATTACGAGTGCCTCAAGGCTGCCGGCGGCGACGTGCGCCTGCTCAGCTACAGCTTTGGCCATCATTTCCTGTCCCCCAATCTGGGGCTGGCGGAGATGGGACTGGCCAGCGGCAGCCTGCCGCTGGAAACCGAGTGCGGACCGATCAGCAAGGACGCCGCCACCCTGGCCTGGTTCAATGACAAGCTGCTGGGCCTGGGCGATGCCGATACCGTGATCAGCAGCGGCCAGGACATCTGCTTCTCTCTCGATCCCGGCGATGCCGTGGCCCTGCCCGCCATGCCGGTGGGCGGCAGCGAGTTCGCGATTGCCCTGCCGGGCGGCCTGCCGGTTCCGGTGACCCTGGGCAACGCCATACCCCAGATCGTGCCGCTCACCGTGGCCGGCGAAGGCAGCGAGGTGCTGGCAGGCATCCCGACAGCGGAGGTCACCCTGAGTTACGGCGACCCGGCGCTGGACGGGCTGTGCCTCGAGGACAGCGACCCCATCCTGCGCGCCGGCACCTGCGACGTCACCGTGTTCCTGGGCCTGGGCGTGATCAAGCTGGGCAGCGCGCTGCCGGCCGCGCCGGAGCTGATTGAGGAGCAGGTGATTCCGGTGCGCGGCATCGGCACGCACCGGATCGAGCTGGTGGGCGTGGCCGAGCGGATCAATACGGGCGACCAGATCGTGCTGCTCGCCTATGGCCTGAACGACGCCTTCTTCGCCTCCAGCTCGCATGATCCCGCCGCCGCCGTGGTCGGCGTCAGCGGCACCGTGCAGGTGCCCCTGCAGGGCGATCTGCCGGCGCTGCAGTAGGCCTCGAACACAGCTGGCGGGCAAGCGCCGGCGTCGCTGCCGGAGCTGAGGCGGTCGTGGCGCAGCGCGTCAATACAGCAGCAGGCCGGCCACCTCATCCCGCCAGGCGAGCTCGTCGGCGGCGGCGAGCGCATGCAGATCGCCCGGCGCGGCGGCCGGGTCATCCACCCACTGACGCAGCGCCTCGCCACCGTTGATCAGGTCGATTGCCAGGCGAT
>JBFKIN010000349.1:0-3516 GCA_041632255.1 Oceanococcus sp.
CACGATGCCGGCCAGGCCCAGGGCCCACAGGCTGCAGGCGGCGATGTCGAGCAGGCTGTAGCGCAGGCGCGGGAAGCCGGAAAAGCCCATCAGGGCCGGCACCAGGCTGCGGATGGCGGGCAGGAAGCGGCCGATGAAAATGGCCCAGGGTCCGAAGCGGCGAATGAGGTCCTCGCCTCGTTCCCACTTGTCACGGTGGCGCTGCACCAGCCGGCTGTGGTGGACGCCGGGGCCGATCGTGCGGCCGGCGTAGTAGCCGACGTGATCGCCCAGCGAGGAACCGAGCATGGCCAGCACGCTCATCTCCGCCACGCCGGCCCAGCCGTTGGCGAAAAAGATCGAGCAGATGATGACCAGGAACAGGCTGGACACGAACAGGCCGATGCCCACGCAGGTCTCCATGAAGGCGAAGGCGGGCACCAGCAGCAGGGCCAGTTCCTGGTGCTGCCGCGCCCAGTCGATGAGCGCCTCGCTCATGGGCGCTGCGTTCGCGGCATCAGGGCAGGGCCCCGGGCGGGCGGCTTCCGTGGATCGACGGCCTTGCCGCGACGCGTAGCCCGGCGTGCGGCCTGCGTGCATTGGACCGCACCGGATCGTGATGGCGTCGTCGAATCATTCCGCCCAAGCTCATGCGGCAGGTGCGGCCGGCGCAAGCCCGTGGACAGCGGCGGCAGGCGGGTTCTACCCTGTGCCGGCGTTTGTCGTCCGGTGACACCCGGTCCCGGCGCGCAGGCGTGGGCCCGGCCGCGGCCAGTCCGGGCCAGAATTCACCAGCGAGTCGATTGACGCCGATGATCACTGTCGTCTCCCTGCGTCTGCTTGGCATCGCCCTGCTCACCGGCGGTGGCGAGGCACTGACTCGCGGTGCCCTGGGCACCGCCCGGCGGCTGGGCGTGTCGCCCATGCTGTCCGGTCTGGTCATCGTCGGGTTCGGGACCTCGATGCCGGAAATGGTGGTCTCGGTGGACGCGGCCACGCGCGGTCAGCCGGACATCGCGGTGGGCAACGTGGTGGGCAGCAACATCGCCAATGTGCTGCTGATCCTCGGCCTGTGCGCGCTGATCAGCCCGCTGGCGGTCTCGGCACTGGCGCTGCGGCGGGACGCCGCGACCGTCATCGCGGCCAGCCTGCTGTATCTGCTGCTGGCCCACGACGGCCAGCTGGTCCGCGCCGAGGGAGGCGTGCTGCTGGCCAGCCTGCTCGCCTACCTGGTCTGGGCCTACCGCAGCGAACGGGATCAGACCGCGCCGTCAGCGGCGCTGCACGCCGCCGAGGCCGGTGAGGTCGACCGGGTGCCCGCCTCGTCGCTGGGCGCGGCCGCGGCGGTGATCATCGGCCTGGCCCTGCTGATTGCCGGTTCGCGCGTGCTGCTGGCGGGCGCCGTGGGCATCGCCCAGAGCCTGGGGGTGTCCGAAGCCCTGATCGGTCTTACCCTGGTGGCCGTCGGCACCTCGCTGCCCGAACTCACCGTGTCGGTGATCGCCGCCCTGCGTCGTCATGCCGACGTCGCGGTGGGCAACATCCTGGGCAGCAACATCTTCAACCTGCTGGGCATCCTCGGCGTGTCGGTGCTGGTGCAGCCGCTGGCGGTGGCCGGGCGCATCGGCAGTGTGGATCAGTGGGTGATGCTGGCCGCGGCCCTGCTGCTGACGCTGTTCCTGTTCACCGGGCGGCGGCTCAGCCGGGTCGAGGGCGGGGTGCTGCTGACCAGCTACGTCATTTACGTGGTGGCCAGTTTCCTCCTGCTGCCGGCCTGAACCCGGCTGAGCTGTCTGCTCGGGCTGCCGGTCTGCGGGCCGGGCGGCCGTGGACGTGGCAAGATGGGCGGGCAGCCGGGACGGGCCCGCTGCGGCATGCGGATTCAGGGGGTGGGCGATGACACAATCTGCGGTGGCCGGGGTTTGCCGCGCGCTACTGATGCTGCTGGGGCCGGTGCTGGCGCTGCCCGCGGCCGCCGACTTCAGCCTGAATGAGCTGCACCTGCAGCGGGGACGGATCGAGGCGCCGGGTTTCGCCGGCGGCGGCCGTCATGACACCACCATCCTCACCTTCCAGCACGCCAGTGCCGATGCCTGGACCCAGCGTTTCTATTTCATCGATTTCGTGCGCGATGGCGGCGCTGACGGCTTCAACGACAATGACTTCTACGGCGAGTTCTACCTCAGCCTGAGCCTGTCCCAGCTGCTGGGCCGGCCGCTGCGCTGGGGGCCGGTGCGGGACGTCGGGGCGCAATTCGGCCTGAACATGGGGGCCGAGGCGAAGCTGCTGAAGAGCCTGCCCGGCCTGCGTCTGGCCCTGGCGCTGCCGGGCTTTGCCTGGGCCGCGCTGGAACTCAACGCCTACAACGACCACAGCAGCGGTCTGTCCCGGGGTGGGGCGCCGGCCCAGAGCGACAGCTGGCATATCAACTTCGCCTGGGCGCGGCCCTTTGCCCTGGCCGGCCAGGATTTCAGCCTGGAGGGCCACGTGGAGTACATCGCCTCACGTCGCAACGAGCTGGGCCAGCCGGTCTCCTGGTGGGTGCTGGCGCAGCCCCAGCTGCGCTGGGACTTCGGCCCGGCGCTGGGCGCCCTGCCCGGACAATGGTTTGCCGGCCTGGAATGGCAGTGGTGGCAGAACAAGCTGGGCGATCGCGCGACGGACGAGAACGTGCTGCAGCTGCTGCTGGTCTGGCGGCTCTGAGGCCGTCAGGGCGCGCTGTTGCGCGCCGTTTTCCAGCGGTCCAGCAGCACCACCAGGGCCGGCGCCAGCAGGACGTCGGCGAGAAAGGCCACCGCGATGCAGAAGGCGGTGATCAGGCCGAAATTGCGGATGTTGGTCATGGAGCCGGCGGCATTGACCAGGAAGGCGGCCATCAGCACCAGCGTCGTCACCATCAGGGCCTTGCCGGTGGTGCGCAGGGTCTCGCGCACCGCGGCGGCCGCGTCGCCCAGGCGGGCGCGGTAGCGCTGGTAGTTGTGCATGAAGTGGATGGTGTCGTCGACCGCCAGGCCCAGCGCGATGGAACCGATCAGGGTGCTGAACATGTCCAGCGGCAGGCCGAGCAGATACATGAAGGCCAGGGTGATGATGATCGGCGCCAGGTTGGGGATCATGCTGAGCAGGCCCACTCGCACCGAGCCGACCAGCAGCATCATCAGCGGCGCGATGACGGCGAAGGCGAGCAGATAGGCGCGCAGCGTATCGTCGATGATATAGCCCATGGTGGTGGCGAACAGCGGCGTCATGCCGGTCAGGGTCACCTCGGCCAGGCCGGCCAGTTCGGCGTCGAAAATGCCCTGCACCGTCTTCAGGTAAGGCTCGTAATGCAGCGAGTCGACGAACGGCAGCTTGGCGGTGATGCGCAGCTTCTGGAACTGGGTGTCGACCAGATCATCAAGGTCGTCGCTGCCTGAGTTTTCGAACAGCAGCAACTCTTGCGCAATCAGGTTCCTGTCATCGGGAATCCGGTAAAAGTCCGGGTCGTTGCCGTTCAGGGCCTGGTGCAGCTCCTTGTTCAGATCCAGCAGGGAGATG
>JBFKIN010000350.1:0-3501 GCA_041632255.1 Oceanococcus sp.
CAGCCGGGCGCGCGCCATGGCGTCCAGCACCAGCGCATCCGAGGGATAGTCCCGCGAGAGCCGGTCGGTCATCGCCAGCACCCGGGCGCTGTCCTGCGCCCCGGTGTCCAGCAGTAGATGAATGTAACCGGCGACAGCCGCATGATCATCGGGCCATTGCGCCAGATAGGCTTCGTAGGCTGACCGCGCCGCATCGGCCTGACCCACCCGCGCCAGCAAGGCCGGCAGCCGGCCGGCCAGCTCCTTGTCCCGGGGATGGTGGAGCAAACCCTCCCGGCATCGCCCCAGCGCGGCGGCCGGATCGTCCAGCTGCTGCTGAAGATCGACCAGGCGCCGGTAGGGAATGGCGCCAGCGCCGGGCAGCGCCAGCCGGTCGCGCATCTCCGCCAGGGCCCGTGAGGGCTGGCGAGCCTCGATGAATGCCTGGGCGGCTATCGTCCACGGCAATTCATGCGCCGGATCCTCATCCACCAGAGCGAGCAACCTGTCGGCCGCCTGGGTGACCCCCAAGGAACGGGCCCAGACCTGCGTCAGCAGGGTCAACACCCGCTGGGATCGGGGCGCCCACCGCAGCGCCTCCCGCAGCAAGTCCTCGGCCTGCTGGTGCTGACCCTGATTCAGCGCCACCACCGCCTGCAGCCAGGGCCCGAACATGGTGCCCGGATAGGCCTGAGTGGCCGCCTGCGCTGCCTGATCCGCCTGCTCCCAGCGCTGCTGGCCCATCGCGCCCAGGACTGCCGAGACATGCCGGCCCAGTGCGCTCGGCCAGAACTGACCGCGACGCCGATCGGCCGGCCGGGTCGCGGCCGCAGAATCCCGTCCGCTGGCCATGGCCTCCCGCCACTGCTGCTGCAAAACCAGAGCCTGCGGCTGCTCCGGATCCTGCTCCAGCACCGCCGCCAGATCGCTGCCGGCCCCGGACAGGCGTCCGTTGGCGAGACGCAGCTCGGCCCGGAGCAGGCGCGGTGCAATGGCCAGCGGTGCGGCTTCCACCGCCCGGCCGGCGACCTCTTCGGCATCCACGCTGACCCCGCCGGCGCGCATGGCCTGGGCCAGCTCCATCCATCCGCGCGCGTCCTCGGGAAACAGTTCGACGTAGGCGGTCAGGTGCAGAAAGGCGATATCCGCGCGCCCCTGGCGGATCGACAGCTGGACGCGCTGCCAGCGGGCATCGCGCTGCCAGGAATCGTGCGCCAGCGCGGCATCGAACAGGGCCAGGGCGGCCTCCGGCCGACCTTGCCGCGACTGCTCGAGACCGGCGAGACTCAGCTGATCCGCCCGCAGCTGGCGCAGCCAGCCGCCCGGGCTGTGCCATTGCCACAGCAACGCGCCGCCCACCGTCAACACCAGCAGACCAGCGAACAGGGTCAGTCCCCGCGCTTGGAGGATGCGACGGCCTGGAATCAGGCGCATGCCGAACTCATGGTGGTCATCCGCGCATCCTAGCCCAGCCGGCCCCGGGCCCGGGCCCGGTCTAGACCATGGTCGAGAACCCGGACGCAGGGCGGCCGGTCCAGGGCTGCCCCTCCTTCGCGCGCGTCGCGGCCAGCCAGCAGACGACCCGCCAGAACGAAGGCGCCATCCCGGCTTCGCCAGGCGCCGGCCGAAGACCGCGAACCTGCCCGGATCCGGGCACTCGCAGACCCCGTTGTCCGCCGGGCCCGGTATCGACAGACTGCGGAGCACGGCCGGCATCACACGGGTCAGCTTGCGAGCCCGTTCCGACCGTGCAAGGGGGTGCCGCGCATATCCCCGGCTTCATCGGGACACTGCGCTCGCCGAAGGGTTGGCGCGCCAGGCCCGCGGGGTGCGGAAGGGCGCGTGCGGCGCGGCGGCATCACAGCGCCCCCGCATCGGCACCGATGACGCGGTGCATGACCGGCCGACGGTTTCTTGCAGGGGCAAGCGCCCACAAGGCCGAACTGAAACGGGCGGGCGACAGCCATACGATCAGGGCCTCCGGGCGCAGCGCCGGCCGCCCGGGGCAGGTCCCTGACCGGGGATGATCGACTCGCTGCCCCAGCGTAGACCATGGTCTACTTGCCGCTGCGGCGGCCTCACCGTTTCATGGGCGCTGGAACAGATGGACTCAAGATGCAGTTGAACGATGTCATGCGCCGCCTGGACTGGCGTGCGGTGTTCAGTGGCGCGCTGATCGCCTGGCTCTGCGCCAGCTTCTGGCTGGGCTCGCGCTACCCCTCGCTGCAGGGCAAGGCCAGCGCCGATCCGAACGAAGCACTGTCCACGCCGCTGGGCTTCGAGGCGCATTTTCCAGAACCCCCCCCATCCGAGGTGCTGGCGCACTGGCTGTGGACTGCCCTGGAATGGGCGGTCACCAACAAGCAGGGCATGACTTTCGGCCTGTTGCTCGCCGCGGGCATGCTGACCCTGCTGCCCCTGCTGCCCCGACCAGGTGGCGGGCGCTTCGCCGGCGCCGTCCAGGGCGCCTTGGTCGGCCTGCCGCTGGGCGTCTGCGTGAACTGCGCCGCCCCCATCGCCCAGGGCATGCTGCGAGCGGGCAGCCGGATCGAGACCGCCCTGGCCACGCTGTTCACATCACCCAGCTTCAACGTCATCGTGGTGAGCATGCTGTTCACCCTGTTTCCCTGGCATCTCGTGGCTCTCAAGCTCGTGGCCAGCGCGGCCATGGTGCTGCTCGTCGTACCCTGGCTGGCCCGCCTGGCCGAACGGCCGGGCTGGCAACGCCCCTTGCAGGCACCGGCAGAGCTCCCGGGCCTGGGCCTGTTCAAACGCTTTGACGAGTGGTTCAGCAGGGCCAGCCACGGCCTGAACACGGCGACGGAGGACAGCAAGCCCGGCATTGTCCGCGCCCTGCTCTGGGTTGCCGTGCAGTACCCGCGCAATCTGCTCCGGGTGGTCGTCATGGCCCTGCCGCTGATGCTGCTGGCTGGTTTGATCGGCGCCATCCTGGTCGAAGCGCTGCCCTGGGACAGGGTCGCCGCGCTGACCCACCTGGATGGCTGGTGGACGGTACTGGCTGTGGTGGTGGTCGTCACCGCTTTCAGCGTGCTCCTGCCGGTGCCCATCGCATTCGACGTGGTGATCTGCTCGGTGATGTGGAATGCCGGCGTTCCCGCCTATGTGCTGGCTCCCATGCTGGTCACCCTGGGCATCTACAGCATCTACCCCTGGAGCATCCTGGGCACCACGCTGTCCTGGCGCATAGCGGGCCTGGCCGGCCTGGCGGTTTTCGTCCTGGGCCTGGTTTCCGGTGCCGGTGCGGCGGTGCTGCAGCGCTGGCACGAGATCGATCAGGCCCAGCGCACGGCCGCGATCCTGCGCAACATCCCGGCACCCGAGACCGCCCAGCCGCACCTGCCCGACGGCCGCCCCGCCGCTCAACTGGCCGGTCTGGCGCCACCCCTTCCGCCTGCGCGGACCCAGGCCCAGGGTGATGCCTGGCGCCTGCTTCGCGCAGACTTCCGCCCGCCTTCAGTCGGCGATGGCTCGAAGTTCCGGCGCATAGACGGCCCGGAGATC
>JBFKIN010000351.1:0-3487 GCA_041632255.1 Oceanococcus sp.
AAGGTCCAGGCCCTGGGCGCACGCATCCAGGCACTGCGCGACGCCTGGACCGGCATCCCGCAGCCCTGCCCCGTGAATTTCGCCCTGGCCACCGGCAACATGGGCGTGATGGCGGCGACCAACGAGGTGGTCAAGGCCGCCGAGTGGCCCGCCCTGGCCTGGGTCTATACGGTGGTCTTCTCGCTGCTGCTGCTGTCCTATCGCTCGCTGCGCGCCTGGCTGGTGATCGGCATTCCGCTGTTTCTGGTTTCGGTCTTCGCCAATGCGCTGATGGCCCAGCTGGGAATCGGCCTGAAAGTGGCCACATTGCCGGTGGTGACGCTGGCCGTGGGGATCGGCGTGGATTACGGCATCTACATCTACGACGTGCTGCGCCACAAGCTTGGCGAAGGCCCCGCCTCGCTGCGCCAGGCCTATTTCGCCACCCTGGGGGAGACCGGCAAGGCGGTCGTCTTCACCGGTCTGGTGCTGGCCGGCAGCGTGGCGACCTGGCTGGCCTCGCAGCTGCAATTCCAGCGCGACATGGGACTGCTGCTGATGTTCATGTTCAGCGCAAACATGCTCGGCGCGGTGCTGCTGTGTCCCGCCCTGTATCGCCTGCTGCACTGGGGTGCCCCGCGCTGAAGGGGCGCCATCATCCCTATGGATGAAGCCGCCATCAGGCGCGGCCAGCACCATGCAAGGTCTCCAGAACACGCAGGGAGTTGCGATGAGCACCCACAAGTTTCCCGCCGGTGCCACCATGGTCTTTGGCGGCAGCGGCGGCATCGGCAGCGAAGTGGCCAAATCTTTCGGCCGCGCCGGCAGCGATGTCGCGGTGGCCTATCGCAGCAAGCAGGACAAGGCCGAAGCCGTGGCGCAGGAGATTCGCGACGGCGGATGCAAGGCCAGCATCCATGCCGCCGATGTCAGCGATGCGGCGCAGGTGAAGGCCGCCATTGATGAGGCCGTCAAGCAGCACGGGCGGATTCACACCATCGTTTTCGGGGCGGGCCCCGTTGTGGAACAGGTGTATCTCGCCGAAACCTCGCCGGAGCTGTGGCGGCAATCCATCGAGACCGAGACTGTCGGCTTCTTCAATGTGGTGTCCGCCGCGATTCCGCATTTTCGTGAAGCGGGCGGCGGCTCCTTCGTCCATCTCGGATCGGCCGGCCATCTTTGGTGGCCGCACAAGGACGGCCTTTCGGTGGCACCAAAGGCCGCCAACGAAGCGCTGGTCAAGGGCATTGCGAAAGAAGAAGGCATTCACAACATCCGCGCCAATTCGGTGCTGATCGGGGTGATCGAAGCCGGCATGTTCCTGGAGCTGCTGCAGCGTGGCGTGTTTGATGAGGCCTGGATCAAAGAGACCCAGAAGCTGCTCGCGCTCAAGCGCTGGGGCCAGCCGGAGGAGATCGGCAGCGCCGCGGTGTTCCTGGCCACGAATAGCTATGTCACGGGTCAGCAGATCAACGTGTCGGGCGGTTTCGGGGTCTGAACCGCCGGAACGTCAAGATCTGAACATCCCCCGCCGGACCGGAGTCGGACAATCCGGTCATGATCGAAGAAATCGGTAACGAAGACGGCAACAGCGCCAGCGACCACGAAATCCTCGATTACGTGATGCTCGCGCTGGACCATCAGCCGAAGCGGCTGGACCTGTGGATGATGCGGTTCGAGATTGTCCGCAGCCTGGGCCTGAAAGAAAGCTTCGTCGAGGCCATGCGGCTGGCCTTTGCCGACACCGAACTGCGTCCCGGCATCGACTGGCAGACTGTCCGACGCCTCTGGGATGAACTGGCCCCGGGTGAAGAACCGCCCGCGGGTGTCGAGCTGCCCCCAGGGGCCGCCGTCGCCGCACAGGCCGAAGCCCAGCGGGCGCGGCGCTTCGCCGACATCGCACAGGAGCATGCGGCCGAAGCGCTACAGCAACTGGGCCGGGAGTACGGCACCCTGCGCCAGCAGACTGGCTATTTCCTGCGCTTTGCCCGCGCCACCCGCGAACATCTGGGCCGGCCGACCGCCCTGGACCGGGCGGACAAGCTGGCCGCAGCGCTGGGCTTTGACGGACAGATCTTCATCAAGCGCGAGGACCAGCACCGCTGCTCCACCGAGCGCGAGTACGCCGTCGCCCAGTGTTTCATCGCCGACGCGCTGGGCCGCAAACGCCTGATCTGCGCCAATGAGGTGGACGGTTTCGCGTTCGAGCTGGCGCGTACGGCGCCGCGATTCGGCCTGAAACTCGACGTGGTGCTCAGCCCCGAGGAGCAGACCAATGCCTCGCTGGTCGATGAACTGAACAGGCGCGGGGCCAGGATCATCTGCACCGCCGAACTGGACCTCCATGGGGAAGATACCCGCGAGGGCGCGGCCAAGCTCTGGGCCCGGGACGCCGAAGACTGTCACATGGCACTGAGCTTCGGCACCGGGCCGCACCCCTATCCGCGGATGGTCAATGACTTCCAGATGCTGCTGGGCCAGGAAACCGCCCTGCAGCTGCGCGCTGGCCGGGTCCGGGAGAAGCGCCAGATCGTGATCGCGGCGGTCAACAGCGAAGCCGACGCCATCGGCTTCATGCTGCCTTTCCTGCGCAACCAGGAAATGGAGTTGCTGCTGGCCGACGCCGACCCGGGCAGCGACCGTAAGCTCCGTTCCATGCGCTGGGCGAACTACAAGGGCGCCCGGCGTGAGCACGCCTGGCTTCGCGCCACCGGTCACATCAGCTACATCCCCATCCGCGATGGGCAGGCGGCCAAGGCCCAGCAGTTGCTGGAGGACACCGAGGGGCTGCATGTCAGCTTCGAGGATGCCCGCGCCATCAGCCTGACCTGCGGCCTGATCGAGGGCGGCGTGGCGGACCGGGACCTGGTCGTTCTGGTGGCCTGAGCGCGCTCAGTCCCGGCCGGCGGGCACTTTCATGCAAACGGGTGAAGCCCGCAGCGGCGACAGCACCGACACTGGCCTCATCGCTTCAAGGACGCCCGCCATGTCTGCCGTGATCAAATCCGAAACCCCCATCACCCCGCTGCATGAAATCCAGGCGAAGGCGCCGCCGGAACGCTTCGCGCGCGGCTGGCACTGTCTCGGTCTGGCCGACGAGTACAAGGATGGCAAGCCCCATCGCCTGGATATCTTCGGCACCCGCATGGTGGTGTTCCAGGGCGAGGACGGCCAGCTCAATGCGGTACATGCCTGGTGTCCGCACATGGGTGCCGATCTGTCGCTCGGCACCGTGAAGGGCAATGCGCTGGTCTGCAAGTTCCACGCCTGGGAGTGGAACGGCGACGGCTCCTGCAATGGCATTCCCTATGCCAAGCGGGTGCCGCCCAAGGCACGCATCCGGACCTGGCCGACCTGCGAGGTCAACAAGTTCCTGTTCGTCTGGAATGACCCGGAAGGCAACGCGCCGATCGCCGAGCAGGCCATTCCGGCACTGCCCCAGGTCGACGACGCGCAGTGGGCGGACTGGTCCGTGGTGAAGTGGAAGATCGACATCAACTGCCGCGAG
>JBFKIN010000352.1:0-3477 GCA_041632255.1 Oceanococcus sp.
CGGCCAGGGCGTCCGGCGCCGCGCTGAAGAGCAGTTCCAGCAGGTTGGCGCGCTCGGCCAGTGCGGCGCTTTCACTGAGATCGATCACCACGCCGACCCAGGAGCGGTGGGCGGGTGCGAGTTCCGGGCTTGAGGGTCTCCCGACGAGACGCAAGGGTCGGCTGCTTCGACGCAGGCGCACGGTCACGTCCAATTGCTGACGTGCTCCGGACAGGCAATCCTCGACCAGCTGTTCCACGACGGCGGCGTCAGCCGGCATCAGCCAGTCCATGCACTGCTGCAGGTCGTAGCTGGCGCCAGCCTCGCCCAGGCGGAACATGTCCGCCACATTCTCTCCCGCGTAGACCCGGCCGGTAGGTCTTCGGCCCGGTCCCGGAACCGGCCGGAACTCCCAGATGGCGGCGCCGGAGGCCTTCAGCGCGGTGCGCAGTCTGGCCAGTTGCACGGCGGCGTCGCGCTCCAGATGGGCGATACGCTGGGTGTGCCGGGACAACAGCAGGTCGATGAACAGGGCCATGCAGCCGATAAAGAGCAGTCCCTTGGTGGTCTGGAAGCGTTCGTAGCTGTCCAGGCTCGGGAACAGGGCGGTGCCCAGCGAATCGCTGAAGGTGATCCACAGGCCGCCGAACAGCAGCACACCGAACGCAACCTTGAGGCGGAGCCGGGTATGCCCTTCATTGGGGAATCGTTCCCAGAGCAGAGAGAGCGGTCTCAGCAGAAGGTCCATGGATCAGCGGTGACAATCGGCATCATTGAGTGCTGGGGGCGCGGCGCACGGTCAATCGACCAAGGCTACGCGGCAGCAGAGCAAGAAAAAGTGAAACGCCCTAATCGCGGGTGGCCAGATCGATACCTTCGCGCGTGACCTGCCCGATCCAGTCGATCTCGTCCTCGCTGATCACATAGGGCGGCATCCAGTACACCACATTGCCCAGGGGACGGAGCAGGGCGCCACGCTCCAGGCCATGCCGGTAGACCCGCAGGCCACGGCGTTCTTTCCAGTCGTAGGGTTCGCGCGTGGCCTTGTCCCTGACCATCTCGATGGCCAGGGTCATGCCATGCTGACGGATGTCGGCCACATGAGGGTGCTCGGCCAGCGGCGCGGCCGCCTGTGCCATGCGGGCCGACAGGGCGCGGTTGGCCCTCACCGTGTCCTGTTGCTCGAACAGGTCCAGGGTGGCATTGGCCACTGCGCAGGCCAGGGGATTGCCGGTGTAGGAATGAGAGTGCAGGAAGGCACGCAGGGTCTGGTACTCGTCGTAGAAGGCGTCGTAGACGGCATCAGTGGTCAACACCACGGCCAGTGGCAGCCAGCCGGCCGTCAGCCCCTTGGACAGGCACAGGTAGTCAGGGCGGATGGCGGCCTGCTCGCAGGCGAACAGGGTGCCGGTACGGCCGAAGCCGACCGCGATCTCATCGGCAATCAGGTGGACGTCGAATTCGTCGCACAGCGCGCGCAGACCGCTGAGGTAGGACGGGTCGTACATGCGCATGTGGCCGGCACACTGGATCAGCGGCTCCACGATGATGGCGCTGACCTCGTTGGCGTGCTGCTCCAGCGCGGCGCGCATGTCGTCCAGCCGGCGCCGCGCGTGTTCGGCGGGGCTTTCGCCGGCCTCTCGCAGGTAGTCATCCGGGCCCGGGACGCGAATCGCGTCGAGCAGCAGGGGCTCGTAGGTTTCCTTGTACAGCGCCACATCGCCCACGCTCAGCGCACCCAGAGTCTCGCCGTGATAGGCGTTGGACAGGTGAATAAATCGGGTACGGGTCTGGCCACGATTGCGCCAGTAATGGAAGCTCATCTTCAGCGCCACCTCGACCGCGGCCGAGCCGTTGTCGGCGAAGAAGACCTTGCCAAAACCGGGCGGGGCGAGTTTGAGCAGACGTTCGGCCAGCGTCACGGCCGGTTCGTGGGTATGGCCGGCGAAGATCACATGCTCCAGGGTCTGAGCCTGGCGGTGCAGCGCCTCCGCGATGTAGGGATGAGAGTGGCCGAACAGATTGACCCACCAGGAGCTGATGATGTCGAGATAGCGCTTGCCGGCGCTGTCTTCCACCCAGACGCCTTCACCGCGGACGGTTTCGATCAGCGGCAGGGTTTCGTGGTCCTTCATCTGCGTGCAGGGATGCCAGATGCAGGCCAGATCCCGCTGCGCCAGTGTCGTCATGCAGCACTCCTGTGGGTTCGTGTTGCGGCACCCGGGCTCAGCCGGCTCAGACCGTAGATCGCGAGGCCGGCGACCAGGCCGGGCATGCCTTCATACATGGCATTGTGCCACCCCAGGTAGCGCCAGAGCAGGGCAGTGGCCAGCCCTGTGGCGCTCATCAGCAGCAACTGTTTCTGGCTGGGGCGTCCGCCGAAGGCGCAGACCAGAATCACAGGCCCGAAGATGCACGCCAGGCCGGACCAGGACATGATCACCAGGCTGAACACGGACTGTTCATTGAGCAGGGCCCAGGCGAGGGCCAGGAGGGTGATGCCGATGGTGCTCAGTTTGAGCATGATCGGCCGTTCAATCCGCTGCGGCAGCAGATCATGGGTGATGGCCGCCGAACAGCTCAGCACCAGGGAGTCAGCCGTCGACATGGTCGCGGCGAAGATTCCCGCCAGGATCAGGCCAACCAGGACCGGATGGAGCATTTCGACTGCCATCGTGGGCAGGGTCAGCTCGGCGTCGAAGCCGCCGGGGTCGGCCAGATGAACCCGGGCCAGCAGCCCGACGCCGGTGGCCATGGCGTAGAAGGCGGTGAACCACAGGTAGTACCACACACGCATTCGCAGCATGCCCCCCACGTCATCGAGGGTCATGAAGCGGACCATCACGTGAGGCTGGCCGATGACCGACAGGCCCGCGAACAGCCAGCTGACCGCGAACAGCACGCCGCCGGCCAGGCCGGGAACCGCGACATCGGTCGGCATCCAGTCCAGGAAGCCCTCAACCTGCCGCATCTGCGCAATGGCGCCGTCGATTCCGCCGAGCTCGCGGGTGGCCACCACCAGCAGCAGACCCATGGCTGCGATCATGACAATGGATTGTGCCGCGTCGGTCCAGATCGAGGCGCGGATGCCGCCGGCCACGCAATAGGCGGCGACCAGCACCGCACCGATGACCGCGCCGGCCCACAGGGGCCAGTCGAACAGCACATGCAGGGCCTTGCTGCCGGCCAGCAGCTGGGCGCCGGCATAGGCCATCAGCAGGAAGAGTGCGGCGAGACTGGCCAGGCGCTGCCAGGCCATCGCCCGGTTGCCGCTCCAGTGGTTCAGCACCCCGGCGAAACTCACTTCCTGGGTGGTTTCCATTGCGGCACGCAGCCGGCCGTGGACGAGGAAGGAGGCGATGAGATCGCCGGTGATCCAGCCCAGCATCAGCCAGATCGAGGCGAGGCCACTGTGATAGGTGTAGCCGATCACCCCGATGAACATGTAACCGCTGTTGTTCGTCGCCACCGCGGAAAGACCGACCAGCCAGGGCTTCA
>JBFKIN010000353.1:0-3467 GCA_041632255.1 Oceanococcus sp.
AACCCATAGGGCACGGATCGATGGACTTCTGGATTTTTCGCAGCAGGGACACGGGACAATGTCTGGCGCTGAGCGAGGAGGCATTGCAGTGGCAGCCTATCAGCGATGACCTGGGCGAGTTGCTTCACGAACAGCCCATGTCGGCCGCCGTGGCGCGCATGTACGTCACCCGTTACGGGGGCACCATCGTCGAGCAGCCAGCCCGCCCGCAGACCGCCTGAGGCATCTGCTATGTTGACCGCCTCATCCGGCAGGTGGCACGACGCATGACCGCAGCCCGACCTTCAGACTCATGAAGACCGACCGGCGCCGCGTGCTGCAGGGTGCGATGGGCCTGGGAGCGACCGCAGCCTGGCCGCTGCAGGCCGGTGCGCCATCCGATCTGTCCCGGGCCGACTGGCCCGCCGTGCGCCAGCTGTTCCGCCTGCAGGGAGAGGCGCCGCTGAACGCGGCCAATCTTTGCCCCGCTTACACCGCAGTGCTCGATGGTCAGCATGACCATGCCGGGCGGCTGAATGCCGATGTGGGATTCCTCAACCGCCGCGACTTCGTTCGGCACGAGCTCGACGCCGCGCGTCGCGCCTGTGCCCGAATGCTGGGTCTGAAAGAGCGCCACAGCCTGGCGCTGCTGCGCAATACCACCGAGGCGAACGCGGTCATCGTCAATGGCCTGGACCTGAAGGCCGAAGACGAGGTGCTCCTGTGGCGGGAAAATCACGCCACCAATTACCGGAGCTGGCATTACCGCCATCTGCGTGAGCCCTTTCAGGTCAGGGTTATCGACATGCCTTCCGCGCCGCAGCGGGTGGATGAGATCGTGGAGGTCTGGTTGGCCGCGCTGCGCCCGAAGACCCGGGTGGTCAGCTTTTCGCACCTGTCCAATATCAGCGGACGACTGCTGCCCGCCCGCGCCATCTGTCAGGCCATTCACGATCAGCGCCCGGACATCTTTATCCACATCGACGGCGCCCAGAGCTGGGGGAGCCTGCAACTCGATCTGGATGCCATGGGTTGTGACAGTTACGCGGCCAGCGGCCATAAGTGGCTGTGCGGTCCGCGCGGGACCGGCGTGCTGATGCTGCGCCGGAAATGGATCGAACAGGTGCGGCCCTTGATGCTGGGCTACGACGTTCATTTCGACTATCCGGAGATGTCGCTGCAGGACGATGCGCGGCGCTACGAGAATCTCGGCCAGCGTGACACCGCCGCGCTGGCGGCCCTGGGCATCGCCGTGTCGAACCACGAGACAATCGGCATGGCCCGCATCGAAAGCCGTATTCAGGCGCTGACGGCCCATGCGATCAACGCTTTCGACCAGGCTGGTATTGCCTGCATCACTCCGGCGGATTCACGATTCGGCCACGCTGTGGTGGTGGCTGATCTGGGGAGCACCCTGAGAAGTTACGGTGCCTTTCTGGCCCTTCACAATGCGGGTTATGCAGCGGCCTTCATCCATGGCAACCGGGTCCACTGTTCGCCGCAGGGAGAACTGCACGAAGAGGACTCTCCGGTCTACTTGCGCCTGTGTCCACACATCTACAACAGCACCGAGGACATCGATGCGGCAGTCGCCATTGCCCGGCGCATCCGCGACTCCAGCTTCGAGATTCTCAAGGAACTGGTGCGCTTTCTCTAGTCAGGCTCGCCCGGAAGCGCCTCCAGCGGCAGGATGGCCTGCTCGCCGACTTCCGGCTGCAGCGTCACGTGGTCGATGCCGAACTGGTGGTGCAGGTCCTCGCGCAGCCGCGCCAGGATGCGTGGCCAGCCAGCAAGGTTCCGCACCACGACATGGGCCGACAGGGCCGGGGTCCGCGATGACAGGGTCCAGATGTGCAGGTCGTGCACGGAGAGCACTTCCGGGTCGGCGGCAGCCATGTGTTTTCCGACCTGAGTCAGCGACAGTCCCGCCGGGACGCCTTCCATCACCACATGCAGGGATTCCAGCAGCAGACGGGTAGACGACATCAGGATCACTGCGCAGATGAGCAGCGAGAGCAGGGGGTCGACTGGTGTCCAGCCGGTCCACCAGATCACCGCGCCCGCGGCAATCGCAGCGACCGAACCCAGCAGGTCGCCGAGCACATGCAGCATGGCGCCGCGAATATTCAGGGTCTGCTCTCCCCGGTGCAGGATGTGCAGCACCAGCAAATTGATCAGCAGGCCTGCGCTGGCGACCAGCATCACCGACAAGCCGGCCACGGGTTCCGGCTCGTGCAGCCGGGCAAAGGCCGCCATCGCAATGGCCGCAACCACGCCGTACATGAACAGCACATTGATCAGGGCGCCCAGCACCTCGGCGCGCTGCAGACCGAAGGAATAGCGCTGGCTGGCCCCGCGCCGGCTGAGCAGGGCAGCGAGCGCGCCCAGACCCAGTGCGGCGGCATCCGTGGCCATGTGACCGGCATCGCCGAGCAGGGCCAGCGAATTGGCCAGCAGGCCGCCGACCAGTTCCACCAGGGCGAAGCCGGCGGTCAGGAACAGGGCCAGCAGCAGGCTGCGGGAACTGGTGCTGGCGTGGCTGTGCGCGGCCATGCGTCTCAATCTCCTGTGACAGGGGGTGGCGTGGTGGGCTGAGGGCAGGCGGCCGTTCGCGGCGGTGAAGTCTCTGCGGCCGGCCGCGTGTACGTTACACTTTCAAACACTTTCTGGGCAGGATTCGTAACGATGACGCCAGACAACAAACCGGCAGTGCCACAGGATTTCACCTTGGCCGACGTCGACGTCGCGAGTCATGAGGAAACGGTGCCGCTGGTGGCCAACACGGCGCTGCGGTCGATCCTGCAGTCGCTGGGCACCGCGCCCAGTTTCCGCGAGTGCATGCGCGAGTGCGCCCTCACGCTGCATCAATGGACTCACGCCGATGGTGCGACGGTGTTCCGGCTGGCCGCGGGCGGTCATGAGCTCGAGCAGATTCACAGCGTGGGGTTTCCGCGCGGGCTGACCGAAAAAAGTCAGCGCCTGCCCCTGCATGGCACGCTGACCGGCCTGGCGGTGCGACAGAAACAGCTGATTTTCAGTCAGCAGATCCCCACTGACGAACTGATCCCCGAGGACTATCGCCGGGAGCTGAGTCTGGACGGCATGCAGACCGTGCTGGCGCTGCCGCTGCTGATGCATGCCCAGGTGGTCGGGGCGATCACCCTGGCCTGGCGACGCAAGTTGCACCTGTCCGTGGGTGACCGTGACCTGCTGATGAGCATTGGCTATGGCATCGCCATTGCTGTCGAGCATGATCTGCGTGAGTTCGAGTCCACCCGGGACAGCCTCACCGGCCTGCTCAACCGCCGCGCCTTCGACCAGCGTCTGCCGGAATTGCGCCATGCCTGTCGCCTGGCCGCGTCTCCGCTCGCCCTGGCGATGCTGGATCTGGATGATTTCAAGGTCTGCAACGATACCCATGGCCACCTGGTGGGCGACGAGATTCTGCGCAACACGGCAGCGCAGATCACCGCTGGCATGTTGCTGGA
>JBFKIN010000354.1:0-3454 GCA_041632255.1 Oceanococcus sp.
CAGCAGCCAGGCGGCGTGTCGATTGATCCGCAGGTCCATGCCGGATTCCTGCAATTTGCGCACCACGATGGTGCGCGGGCATTGCGCACGACCATTCTGGCGGCACAATGACCCCCTGCCTCCAGGGAAGCACCCCATGAAGACGATTATCGAGCCCTTTCGCATCAAGTCGGTGGAACCCATCCGCATGACCAGCGAGGCCGAGCGCCAGGAATTGATCCGGGCGGCCAACTACAACCTGTTCGGCCTGCACTCGGACGATGTGCTCATCGACCTGCTGACCGATTCCGGCACCTCGGCCATGAGCGCGGCGCAATGGGCCGGCATCATGCAGGGCGACGAAAGCTACGCCGGTTCGCCCTCCTTCCAGCGATTCGAGGCTGCGGTCCGGGAGCTGATGCCGTACCGCCATGTGATACCCACTCACCAGGGCCGCGCGGCAGAGCACATCCTGTTCGAGCTGATGGCCGGCCCCGGCCGCATCGTGCCCAACAACACGCATTTCGACACCACCCGGGCCAACATCGAGATGAGTGGCGCGACCGCGCTGGATCTGGTTATTGAAGAGGGCACGCAGCCGGCCAATCCGCACCCGTTCAAGGGCAACATGGACCTGGCGCGGCTGGAGCGGCTGCTGAGCGACGAAGGCGACAAGGTCCCGCTGGTGATGCTGACCATCACCAACAACTCGGGCGGCGGCCAGCCGGTGTCGCTGGAGAACATCCGCGGCGTGCGTGCGCTGTGCCAGCGTCACGGCAAGCCCCTGTTCCTGGACGCCTGCCGCTTCGCCGAGAACGCCTGGTTCATCAAGCAGCGCGAGGATGGCTATCGGGACCGTCCGGTGCCTGAGATCGTGCGCGAAATCTTCTCGCTGGCGGACGGCATGACCATGAGCGCCAAGAAGGACGCTTTCGTCAATATCGGAGGCTGGCTGGCCCTGAACGACGACGAGCTGGCCGCCAATGCCCGCAACCTGCTGATCCTGACCGAGGGCTTTCCCACCTATGGCGGTCTGGCCGGACGCGACCTGGAAGCGATCGCCCAGGGGCTGAAGGAGATCGTGGACGAGGACTATCTGGCCTACCGGCACGCCTCGGTCAGCTACCTGGGCCGGGCGCTGAGCAAGATCGGCGTGCCCATCATCCAGCCGGTCGGTGGCCATGCCGTCTACATCGATGCCGCCGGCCTGCTGCCGCACATTCCTGCCCTGCAGTATCCCGGCCAGGCCCTGGCTGTCCGCCTGTACGAGATCGGCGGCATTCGCAGTTGCGAGATCGGCTCGGTCATGTTCGGCCTGCAGCCCGATGGCAGCGAGACACCCGCCCGCATGGAACTGGTGAGGCTGGCCATCCCCCGCCGGGTCTATACCCAGAGCCACATCGACTACGTGATCGAGTGCTTTGAACAGCTGCACGCGGAACGCGCGTCTCTACGCGGTTATCGCATCGCCTGGCAGCCACCGGCGCTGCGTCATTTCACCGCGCGTTTCGAGCCTGTGGGCGACTGAACCCGGGCTCAGCCATCCTCCCGCTCGCTGCGCGGGACGATGGAGCCACGCACCCAGCACAGCGCGCCCGCCAGGCCCAGTCCGAAGCCGAGGGGGCGCAACAGCAACTTGCGTTCCTCATCGAAAGTGAAGCTGGCGCCGGCAAAAGAGATCACGGCCAGAATCAGGAGCAGGCCACCCAGCCCCATCCAGACGTCGCGGGCGCGCGGACTCGGTCGCAGAAACAGGCGGTCGATCAAGGACATGTTGGGCTCCACCGGGGTTCAGGACGAGATCGTGCCACGAAAGCCCGGCTGGCGGCACCCGCGCCGCTTGTCGGAAAGTGGCGCGCCGGGCAAAAAACCCGATTGCCCGCGGCTTCGCCCAGGAGTAGCTTGGACAATCAACCAGCGGTGGGAGAAACATCATGAATGACTGGTTGCTCAAGGGTCCGGAAATCGTCAGCTGCAGTTGCGATCCCGGTTGTCCCTGCCAATTCAACAGCCTGCCGACCCGAGGCCATTGCCAGGCGGCGGCCGCCATGCGCATCGAAGAGGGTCATTTCGGCGATGTCCGCCTGGAGGGGCTCAAGTTCGGCATGGTCCTGGCCTGGCCGCAGGCCATCCACCTCGGCCACGGGCAGGCCCTGCCCATCGTCGACGAGCGCGCCGACACCCGGCAGCGGGAGGCCCTGCTGACCATCATGTCCGGCCAGGCCTCGACCCCCGGCATGACCTTCTTCGACGTCTTCGCCTCCACCCTCGAGACCCTGCACGATCCGCTGTTCAAGCCGATCGAGTTCGAGCTGGACCTGGACGGGCGCAAGGGCCGCTTCCACATCCCGGGAGTGGCCGAGTGCGTGGTCGGCCCGATCATCAATCCGGTCTCCGGCGAACCCCACCGGGCCCGTATCAATCTGCCCGATGGCTTCGAGTACCGGACCTGCGAGGTGGCCAGCGGCAGCCTGAAGACGGAAGGGCCGATACCGATGCATTTCGAGGGGCGGCACGCCCAGCTGGCGACCCTGCACATCGGACCGGACGGCCCGCTGGCCTGAGCCGATGGCGGACAGCGCCTCGCTGTACCGCCAGTTGCTGCAGCGCGATCGCGCCATCGCGCTGAGCCTGCTGCTGGGGCTCTGCGCCCTGGCCTGGTGGTACCTGCTCCGCGGCGCTGGCATGGACATGACGGCCATGGATCATGCCGGCATGCCCATGGCCTGGACCCCGGCTTACGCCGGCATCATCTTCATCATGTGGTGGGTGATGATGCTGGCCATGATGCTGCCCAGCGCCCTGCCGATGATCCTGCTCTACGGGCTGATCAGTCGACGGCTCGCCGCGCAGGGGCGCGTCGCGGTGCCCAACAGTCTGTTTGCGCTAGGTTATTTGAGCACCTGGGGGATCTTCAGCCTGGCCGCCACCGGCCTGCAGTGGCAGCTGGACAGGCTCACCCTGCTCTCGCCAATGCTGGCCAGCCGCAGCCTGTGGCTGGGCGGACTGCTGCTGATCGGCGCCGGCGTGTGGCAGCTGACCCCGCTCAAACAGGCCTGCCTGCGCCACTGCCGCGGCCCGGTCGACTTCCTCACCCGGCACTGGCGGCCCGGACCTGCCGGCGCCTGGCACATGGGCCTGCTGCACGGCATCTACTGCCTCGGCTGCTGCTGGGTGCTGATGAGCCTGCTGTTCTATGGCGGCATCATGAACCTGTACTGGATCATCGGCCTGAGCCTGTACGTGATGCTGGAGAAGTTCACCCCGCCCCGCTGGCCGCTGAGCCGCCACAGCGGCCTGCTGCTGATCGGCTGGGGCGCCGGCGTGCTGAGCCGGGCCGCCGGCCTGATCTGATCGCGGCCAGGCCCTTCAGGCCCGCACGACCCCGCCGCCGGAATGGCGCAGCCGGTTGAACTGCCCGTAACTCTCGTGCAGCTGCAGGTTCACCGCGGCATCGGCCCCGGTTTGGCTACTG
>JBFKIN010000355.1:0-3452 GCA_041632255.1 Oceanococcus sp.
GCCCGGACCGCTTCGCTCTGGGCGGCATTACTGCCATCGAAATGGGCGAGGATGCTGTCGCCGAACCGGTGCCATATCAGCCCGCCTGCGATCACCACGGCGACCGGAATCCAGATGGAATGCGCCCCTTTTGCCCTTGCCACGTGCGCGGCCTCCCCAAGTTTGAGCGGCTCGACCCCTTGCCCGATCCAGGGTCGCCCGGCTTTTTGTACGTCCAACCCACATACATAGCATGTCGGTGGTTCACAGGCCAGCGGGCCGTCCCAGCCAGCTCCCGCGATGAAGACCGCGCTCATGGCATGCTGCCCGCTCGCCCGCCACCTAAGACGGAGAACCCGATGCCAGTGTCCCTGTCAGAGTTGCCGTGTCTCTGAATGCGCTTGGTCTCTTCTCACTGGTCAGCTTCGTCTTGACCCTTGTGCTGGTGCCGGTCCTGCTGATCGGCTTGCCCGCGGATCATTTCTGTCGCGACGGCGAGCAGGCGGCCCATCGGCGTCACCCACTGCTGCATGCCTTGCTGGTTTTCAGCCGCAATGCCGCCGGCATCATGCTGCTGGGGCTCGGCGTCGTCCTGCTGGTGCTGCCCGGTCAGGGGCTGCTGACCATGCTGCTGGGTCTTGTCCTGATGGACTTTCCCGGCAAGCGTGGGCTGGAGCGCCGGCTGCTGCGGCAGCCCAGGGTGCTGCAACCGCTCAACCGGCTGCGGAGGCGTTTCGGCCGGGCGCCGCTGCGTTTGCCAGGCAGCGATTAGGCCAGCGAGGACGCGAGCGGCTGCCGCCCTGTGGTGTCAGTTCCGCGCCGACG
The DNA here is from genome assembly GCA_041632255.1 of Oceanococcus sp. Lineage (GTDB taxonomy): Bacteria > Pseudomonadota > Gammaproteobacteria > Nevskiales > Oceanococcaceae > Oceanococcus. The sequence goes on from JBFKIN010000355.1 coordinate 805, forward strand.
ATCTGCGGAGCCGGGAAGCCCCGCCAGGCGGGAAAGGCGTTTCAGACATCTGCTCTCGCGCGAGATAAGCTCGCCGTCAGCGCCCGGAATGCGCGGCCACGCGAGGCTACCCTGCTGTCCTCGCGTAGGCGAAAAATCATCGCCAACTTCGCAGGCGAAATCGGTTGCCTGCGGTCGCATTGGGTTTCGTGATGTGAATCAAGCCCTCATCATCCCTCAACTGAAGGAACGGAGCTGGCGGTCCATGCCCATCAGTTCCGCTGTCACAGGTACGAGGGGAAATCTTGGCAGGATGTCTCTGTCTTGGCCGCGTGGGCAAGCTGGTGCGAACTGCGGTCTATTCGCGCCCGTAACGTCGCTCGTGGGCGAATCGAAAGAAGCCGGCGGATTCCTCAACGCGAATCTGCTGCGCCTGGGCGCCGAAAACTTCCTCGCGCAGCGCGTCCAGTCTCCACCGGGCATCCTCGGCCGGATGGCTGGCCAGAATCTGTTCCCGACGTTGCATGTAGTCCTGTCCTGCCGCCCAGGCAGCATCGCGATGTGCATCCAGCGCATCCCAGCGCGACAGGGCTTCCTCCGGCATGCCCAAACCGGCGCGCACATCCCGCAGGGTGTCACGGCGCTGCGCCGGGTCCATTCTGGCCAGTTCCGCACGCACCGGTGCCTGCTCCAGGAAACGATTCACCAGTTCGGTGCGGCGCTGCTCAAGCAGGGCGGGGGCCTTTTCGCCGTAAATCTCCTGCAGGGCCGTCTTGAACTTCTCCAGGCGCGCCGGAGTGCTCAGTGCGGGGTCGATGTCGCGAAGGGCGTCGCCCAGCGCCTGGCTGCGGCGTTCGGCGGCCCAGATGGCCTCCGCATCCGGTCCGAAGGCTTGATGGCGCGCCTGCCACAGGGCATCGCGCCGCTGCTGCGCGGGCATCTTGCGGAGTTCCTCCCGGTTCATCTCCAGATAGCCGTTGTAGCTGATCAGGCTCTGATAGCGCGCGTACAGAAGGTCTGCCCAGTCGGGGAAAAGGCGTTGCAACAGTTCCAGGACACGGCTTTCCCAGTCCTCGGGATAGCGACTTCGCAGATAGTTGATCAGTTGTTCGATACTCCGCACCTGCGCGTGCGGGCGATGGATGTGCGGGCCGAAGCGCGCCTGCATGTCGGAGATGAAGGCCGCTTCATCGAAGCGGTCCGGATCAAGGCCCGCGACCGTTTCGCGCTCTCCCGCAGCCCCGGCCTGCTCGGAGTCGCCAGAATCCGTTGCGGCATGCCCGGTCTGCGTCGCCGTCCGGCCCTCGCGGTGAGCCGCTTCGGGCCACAATGCCAGGCCCGCAGCCACGATGGCGGTCAGGCTGATGAGGGCGAATGCGATGCGGCGTGGTCTCACTCTGATGCTCCGTGTGATCGGATGAAAAGGGGCGCTTGCGGGCCGCCAGGGTGCAGTCTGCTGGCGGCCCGCCGCGCTGTTTCGCTCGCGGCGGGGCGGGCCCGCGCCGACCTCAGTAGCCGTTGTCAGCGATGTAGTCGGTGATGGCGGCGTAGAACTCCATCTCGTCGAAAGTGTCCGGCGGCACCCCGATGATGTCCAGGTGGTCCTGGTTGATCTTCCAGGCATGCGAGGTCATCTGGGTGGCGTTCGGCGCGTTCAGGTCAGCCACATAGCCCGTGTTGTCGCGGGCCCAGACATAGTCCAGGCAGCCGTAGCACTCCCAGTACTCCAGGCGATAGCCCATCTGCTGCGAGTTGATGCCGACAAGGCCATCGTCGTCATGGTCGGAAGCGTCGCCGTCACCGGTCCCCAGCGCGCCGTCGCCATTGGCGTCGTAGCTCGCATAACCATCACCGTCGATCTCGGTCCAGGCCTCTTTGACCAGATACAGGGCCGGGTTCATGTTGTAGTTGTCCTGGCCGGTGAGGAAGCTGCGCGAGCGCCAGATGTAGCTGGAACCGGCCGGGTAGTTCTGGTTGAAGGCCCAGGTGCCGGTGGTGACGCCGTCATTGGGGTCGATGTCGTGGTTGACCAGCTGCTTCAGCGCCGCGATGGCGTCATTGTTGCCGCCGTAGATGACGTCCCCGAAGTATTCGGCCAGCGCGGACAGCACCGACTGCACGCCCGGGTTCAGGTTGAACACGTACTGGGCGATGGGCGAGCCGCGGTGCGGCGAGGAGATCGAGATGCCGTAGCGCACCACCTTGTAGCCCTTGTTCTGGTACAGCAGCTTGGCTGCCTTGCGCAGATCCAGGCCGCCCTGGGAATGGCCGATGATGTTCACGTAGTCATGGCCGCTGGAGGCCATGTAGCCCAGGATATCCTGATACAGCTCGTAGCCGCGGACCTCGGAGCTCTGGAACGGGGTCACCGAAGCGACGAAGCTCTCCTGTTGCGAATTGATGTCGCCATTGCAGTAGTACTCGCCCCATTGGCAGGTGTCGAGCACATAGACGCCGTAATCGTCGCCCCAGTAGTCGTAGCCCAGAATGTCGTCGAAGCCGGCCATGCCATGGGCAAAGACGATCGGGTAAGTGGTCTTGTTGGCGTCGCGGGCCACTGCCGGCCCGCAGGCCAGCAGCAGCGCGAGTGCCGCGGTGGTACAGAGTCTTCGGTTCATCGGTGTCACTCCCTGGTAGAAGAACGGAAAAATCGGGACCGGCCCGTCCCC
>JBFKIN010000356.1:0-3448 GCA_041632255.1 Oceanococcus sp.
CGGCCCCTGCATCCAGCCGATCCGGAAATGGTGGAGGCGCTCGAGCTGTGCACGGAGCTGGCGGCCCTGGACCCCCAGAATATCGATTTCGTCAGAACCCGCGCCCTGATCGCGGCTTATCTGATCGACGCCTGGCTGCTGGCCGGCGAACCGGAGCAGGCAAAGCGTGAGGCGGCACTGGCGCTGGACCTCAGCCGGCAGCTGTTCGCGCGCAGCCCGGAAGTGCAATGGACCCTGGATGATCTGCTCAAGGCATTGCTGCGGTCCGCGCATCTGGCGCTGCTGCAGGATGCGCCGGAGCGGGCGAGAGAGCTGCTGGCGGATGGGCGAGCGCTGGTCGAGCGGGAGGAATGGAGGGTTCGCATCGATGCGGCCAACGCGATGGAACTGGAACTGCTGGGCTGGTGGCTGGAAGGCGGCGCCGAGCCGGTTCAGGCCGGATACTGGCTGGACCAGCTGCAGCAGAAAGGGCAGCAACTGCCGCCCGCGCTGATGCTGCGCTATGCCGCCCTGCGGGGAGAGAAAGAGGAACTGCGCCGCTGGCAGGCCGAACTGAGCCCGCTGGAGAGGCGCCATCCCTTCCTGCGACAGTTCTGTGAGAGCATGAGCAGCTGTGTGGATGCCGCGTTCGTGCCCCCAGGTGCAGGAGCGCTGGCGATGGATACGCCATAACAGGGAGCAGACGGTGGGGGATCGCCAAAGCCAAGAGGGGCTGACCATCGGGGTGACCGGTCACCTCAAGCTGAACGCTTCAGCCCGCGCGCGGGTGGCGCATCGTGTCCTGGCCGAACTGCCCGGTCTGTTGGGCGACGCCTTGCCACAGCGCTTGCGCATCCTGTCGGGCCTGGCTCCCGGCGCGGATCTGGTCCTGACCCATGCCCTGATCAAGGTGGCGCGCTCGCTCAAGTTGCCCTGGCAGCTCTGCGCCCTGCTGGTGGCCGAGCCGGGAGAGATGATCGATCAGTGGTTGCGGCGTGCCCGCGAACTGGGCGAGGAGCCTTCTGCCGCGACCCAGTCCGAAGTCCGCAAGCTGATGGATGCCCTGCTGGCTCAGGCCAGCGAGCGCCAACAACTGCATGCCGACGTCGACGCCGGCTACAGCAGCTTCGAGAGGCTGGCGGCGCATCTGGCGCTGGAGTCCGACCTGCTGCTCGCGGTGCTGCGACCGGCCTATCTCGGGAAGCCCGGTGGCACGGCGGATGTGGTCGCCTGGCGTGCGCATCCGCGGCAGATTCCAGAAGCCCTGCGTCAGGGCTTGCCGCCGCAACGCGCCGACCGGGCCTGGGTCATCGATCCGGATGAGATCCGGGAGGGACTGACCGTCTGAGGGCCTGCGGCGGCTAGTGGGCGCCGCGCATTCGTGCGCCCAGCTTGACCAGCAGGACCAGGATCGTTCCCGCAACCAGGCCGGTGACCAGATTGGCCAGTGGTGCAGCCAGCACCAGCGCAGCATCCACCGCGGCGCCGGCGTTGATCTCGCCCAGGTGGCTCAGTGCGTGGTGCAGGGGGGGGATCCCGTGGACCAGGATGCCGCCGCCGACCAGGAACATGGCGGCGGTGCCGGCAAAGGACAGGAACTTCATGAGGCGCGGGGCGAAGGCCAGCAGGCCGCGGCCCAGTGCCTGTGCCGCGGCCCCGTCACGCGCCTGCAACTGAATGCCCCAGTCATCCAGGCGCACGATGGCGGCGACCAGACCGTAGACGCCGACGGTCATCAGCGTTGCGATGGAGACCAGCACCATGGCCTGTTGCATCAGCGGCGCCTGCGCCACGGTGCCCAGGGCGATCACGATGATCTCGGCGGAGAGGATGAAGTCGGTGCGGATGGCGCCGCGAATCTTGCGCTTTTCCAGCGCCACGATGTCCTTGGCCGGATTGGCCAGCGCAGCCACGTGCTCCTCATGGTCCGCCGGCTTTTCATGACGGTGGGCGAGCATGTGCCAGACCTTCTCGGTGCCCTCGTAGCAGAGATAGGCGCCCCCCAGCATCAACAGGGGCACGATCAGCCAGGGCAGGAAGATGCTGATCAGCATGGCGGCCGGAACCAGGATCACCTTGTTCAGGGCCGAGCCACGGGCCACGGCCCAGACCACCGGCAGTTCGCGGTTGGCACGGACCCCGGTCACCTGTTGCGCGTTCAGGGCCAGGTCGTCGCCAAGCACGCCAGCCGTCTTGGTTGCGGCCTTTTTTGTCATGACGGCGACGTCGTCCAGCACTGTCGCGATATCGTCGAGCAGGGTCAGCAGGGTCGCGCCGGCCATGGCGGCTTCCTCGTCGGTTGGAAACGCTCATGATGCCAGATGCAGGCGCGGTGCCGGGACACCGTGCCTCGTACTATACTTGTCTGTATATCAATTGCCTGGCAGCGCCCGGACGGGACCCTGCCGTATCAGGAGTTCCGATCGTGTCACTGCACCTGTCTGCTGGCCGGCTGGCCTTGGCCGTCGTTTCTTTGCTCGCGGCCTGTGGTCAGGGCGGGCGGCTTGCTGATCCCGCTGCCGAGGCTGTGCCTCGCGCGGAGTCGGTTCCGGCCGGGCCTTTCAAGGCGGGCGCCAAGGCCCTGTGGCAGGATCCGCGCCTGACGCCGCACCCGGCCTATGGCTTTGCCACCGCCTCGCACCTGCCGGATACGGCGGAGTTGCCGGCCTGGTGGATACCGCCGGCGGCGCCCGAGCGGGCAGCGCAAAGCTATGCCCTGGAATTGCTGGCGCTGACCCCGCACGGGGCCCAGAAGTCAGCAGGCCTGGAAGTATTCGGCAGCCTCGCCGTGCTGCCGGGTTTCGGCGACTTTGGCAGCGTGATCGATATCTCGGACCCGGCCAAGCCGCGATTACTCGGTGCCGTGCTGAACAGGAATCTGCGTGGCGCGGAAATCATCGCCTACCCGGACGGCCGCCTGATCGCGGTTTTCGCCACCGAGCGGGACGGTCTGCCGGTTTACGACATCACTGACCCGCGGCGGCCGCGAGAGCTGTACACGCTGAGGCCGGATCAGGACCAGCACAATGTCGGGGTCGTCCCCGGCACGCCGATTCTCTACAACGCCGGCTCGCTGGGTGGCGGCAATACTGCCTGGGGCGGTTCCAACCACACCGAGATCTGGGACCTGAGCGACCCGGAGCGACCGCAGAAGCTGCCGCCTTTTCACAATGGCTGGGGTTGCCATGACATCAGCTTCTGGATCGATCCGGCGCAGAACAAGTACCGGGCCATCTGCGCCGGGGTGGAATACACCCAGCTGTGGGATATTGCCGATCCGCGTGCGCCCGAACTGATCGTCAGCCTGCCGGTGCATCACGGGATTCCGGGCATGGTGTCCACCGCGGTCTCGCCGGCGATCTTCAGCCACTTTGCCGGGCTCAATGCCGCGGGCGACGTACTCTACGTCGGCGACGAAACTGGCGGCGGTGCGGCGCCGGGCTGCGTCGCGCACGTTGCTGCGCCACCG
>JBFKIN010000357.1:0-3437 GCA_041632255.1 Oceanococcus sp.
CCTGGCTTATGACCGGCTCGGCTTCGGCCGCTCCACGCCGCGTGATGCACCACCTTCGCACGCGTTCATCGAAGAGGAAGCGGACATCATCTTCCCGGCCCTGAGCGAGGCGCTGGACCTGCGGCAGGTGATCCTCTTCGGTCACAGCGTCGGCGGCAGCATGGCGGTCACCATCGCGGCGCGGCACCCTGGACCGTGTCAGGCCGTGATCACCCAGTCTGCCCAGCCCTACATCGAAGGTCGCACGACCGACGGCATCGTGGCGGCCCAGCAGTCCTTCGGCGAGCCGGGCCAGATGGACAAACTCAGGCGCCTGCACGGCGACAAGGCGCAGTGGGTGCTGGACGCCTGGACCGAAACCTGGCTGGATCCCGATTTCGCCGAATGGAGCCTGCGCCCCCGGCTGGCCGAACTGTCCTGCCCGGTGCTCGCCCTGCACGGTGATCAGGACGAGTTCGGCTCCTGCGCCTTTCCCCGGGTCATCGCCGACACCGCCGGCGGCCGCTCCCGGGCCGTGATCCTTGAGGATGTCGGGCATGTACCCCATCGGGAAGCGCCGGAACGCGTGCTGCGCGAGGTCAGCAGCTTTCTCGACCGGCTGCCCTGATCCCGCAGCCCGCGTTGAAGGCCCGCACCGATAGCGCGGCAGCCCGGGGCGGGACGCACGGCGCCCGCGCGTGGCACACTCGGGCCATGACGCTGCACTACCTTGAAATCGTGACGGCAGAGGTCGAGGCCGTCTGCGCGGCTTATTCGGCTGCGCTGGGCGTGGCCTTCGGGGAGCCCGATCCGCAACTGGGCCAGGCGCGCACCGCGCCATTGCCCGACGGCAGTCGCATCGGCGTGCGCGCGCCGATGAGTGCAACGGAACAGCCGCTGGTCCGCCCCTACTGGCGGGTTCCTGACATCCACGCGGCCGTGGCGGCGGCGGAAGCCAGCGGCGCACTGGTCGCCCACCCGCCCCTCGAACTGCCGGGCCAGGGCAGCTTCGCGATCCTCATCCGGGGCGACACCCAGCACGGGCTGTGGCAGCTTTGAGCTCGCCAGCGGCTTTGCGTGGCGACCATCGGCGCTTGAGCACCGGACAGCAAGTGGCGCGGATGACCCGCTCACCGCAGGACTGGCAGAGCCATGGGCCCAGCGCGCCCCCGGCACAAGGGCTGAGGGACGCAAGCGACAGAGTGATCATTTCGTGGGGCCACCCGACCCCGAAGCATGACGCGAACTGGGTCGTTGATCCGCGATGAGAATCCAGTCGCTCAAGCTCTACCACTTTCCCGCCACGCGCAGTGCCCGGGCCCGCTGGGCCCTGCATGAAACGGTGGGTGACGCCTTCAGCGTGGAGCGGCTCGACCTGTACCGCGGCGAACAGTACCGCGAGACCTATCGCCGCATGAACCCGAATCACAACGTGCCGCTTCTGGAGATCACGCTGGCCGACGGCCGTGTACACCGCATGCTGGAAAGCGTGGCCATGGTCGAGTGGCTGATCGATGCGCACCCGGAAAAGCAGCTGGCCCCTGCGCCGGACCTGTCCCTGGAAAGGGCGGACTATCTGCAGATGCTGCACTTCGGCGGCAGCTGGATGGACATGATGCTCTGGCAGGTCCGGGTGCACGAGCACATCCTGCCCACGGACGAGGCCGACTCGCGCACCATCCAGCGCTACCGTCGCAAGTTTGTCGACGAGGTGGAACCGCAGCTGGCCGAGCGTCTGTCACGCACGCCCCATATCTGTGGCGAGGCCTTTTCCGGCGCGGATATCGTGATCGGCCACAACGTGAGCTGGGCGCGCGGCTACGGCCTGTGCCAGGACCAGATCTTTCGCGCCTACCTCAGCCGCCTGTCCCGGCGCCCGGCCTTTCGCGAGGCCTTCTCCGACGCCGACGACTTCGATCCGGTGGTGCCGAACCGCGACCGCGGCGGGCCGTTCTCGGGCTGAGCGGCTGGGCGACCCGCTGAACCGCCACAGCCCCGGATCGAGCGCCATGACCGGACCCTGTCGCAACCCCGGGAGCGTGACGGCCAGGCTGTCGGCCACCACCGGCGCGCGTTGCCGGCGCGTGGATTGCCCGCCGGCAGCACTTGCGCCATCCTGAGGGCGAGGAATTCTGGGGGGGGCATCATGGCGATGGAGAACAGCTACAACTTCCGGCGTGTCAGCCAGGAACTGACGACTTCGGGCGTGGTGGGAGAGGAGCGGCTGCGGGGCCTGGCCGCCGAAGCTTACGCCGTGCTGGTCAACCTGCTCCCGGACGACAGCGACCACGCGGTGCCGGGCGAACAGGCCATCGTTGAAGAACAGGGCCTGCGCTACGTCCACATTCCCGTGGACTTTGCCCAGCCCGCCATCGAGGACTACGACCGCTTTGCCACCGCGCTGGATCAGGCTCACGGTCAGAAAACCCATCTGCACTGCGCCGCCAATTACCGGGTCAGCGCCTTTTACGCCCTGTATGCGGAATCTGCGGGGCTGTGGGACCGGGCCCAGGCCGACGCCTTCATCGAGGACCCGTGGCAGCCTGCCGCCCATCCCGGCTGGCCCGAGCTGCTGGCCGCCGTGCGCCAGCGTGACCTGGGCGCCTGAAACGATGTTCAGGCAAGCCGGGATGTTGATGCCGGCCACCGGCGTCCGCCGCCTCTGCTTCGTCGCACTGGCGGTTGGCGCGGCCCTGTTGTCTCCGCAGGTGCAGGCCGAGGAGGCGCTGTTGAGCGAGCTGCGCCTGCATGACCCATCAAGGGATCGGCCGGTGTCCCTGAAGATCTGGCAGCCAGGGCGCGGCGGCGTGGCGATGAGCCATTACGACTACGCGTTCCGGGCCGGGGCGCGCCGCCAGGGCGAGGCGCTGACCGGACCACCGCGTCCCCTGATCCTGCTTTCCCATGGTGATCGCGGCAGCAACGTGGACCAGTCCTGGCTGGCCGAAGCGCTGGCCAGCCGAGGCTTCATCGTGGCCGCTGTGAGCCACTGGCAGAACACCTGGAAGGAAAACACCCCGGAGGCCACCCTCAAGGTCTGGGAACGGCCGCGCGACCTCAGCTTCGCGATCAGCGGCCTGCTGGCCGATCCTGTCTGGGGGCCGCGTATCGACCCGCGGCGCATCGGCGTGGCCGGTCACTCCGCCGGCGGCTACACGGCGCTGGCGATGGCCGGCGCAATCTACCGGCCGCTGCGGATGCGCGACTACTGCGCGACCCGGGAGGAGGCGCGCGACTGCGCGCTGGGCGACGGCGCCGACCTGTCAGCCATCGACTTCCGGCCGGCCGTGGCCAGCTACCGGGATCCGCGGGTACGCGCCGTCGCGGCGCTGGCGCCGGCACTGGGACCAGGTATGGATCCACAGGGCCTTGCCGCCATGGACACCCCGACGCTGGTCATCGCCGCCCGCGATGATGAAATCCTGCGCATTGACGACCATGCCAGACGCTATGCCGAG
>JBFKIN010000358.1:0-3421 GCA_041632255.1 Oceanococcus sp.
ACCGGGCAATCCCGGAACAGCCCGTTCGGCAAGTCAAGACATCGGGCAGGGCCCGACGCCACAGCCCCCCTCGCGGACAGCCGCTAACGCCGCCAGATCTCGATCATCAGCATCGCGAGCAGGTAGAAGCAGAACAGCATGTCCAGCACCACCAGGGTACCGCCGGTAAAGGGGTCTTCGCTGTGAACATCCGTGTGCCTGAAGGCCCATACGCCCAGGTACATGACGACACCGTGGAACAGCAGTCGCCACTTTTGACGCCGCGCTTCCTTAGCCTGCTGCCTGGCCACCAACCGCGCCCTTTCAATCCGGGCCTTCTTTCCTGCGGGCCGCGGCACTTTCGGATCGATGTAAACCATGAACAACCCCTGCTCCCTGACAGGTGCAGTATGCGCAAATCAACGCTCGCGACCAAGGTGCCATGGGCTATCGCAGACCAGGGAACCCATTCGCGCGCTGCTTCGTGACAGACAATCTACCTGTCTGGAGATTTGCATCACATGATCAAAATCCGTCCTGCGGCGAGCCCTCGCCTGCGTCGCCCCGGCACACGCTGGCTCAATCAGTTCAGCTTTGTCCTGATGCTGATGGGTCTCATGATCGTGCACGGTGCCCAGGCGGCGGGCAGCACCCCTGGCCTGCGCGCCATACTCGGCTCCCAGATTCCAGCCGAAGAGCGGATCCGGGCAGTGGCCATGCTCGATACCGTGCCGCGGCAGGCCGACGTGGACGCACTCAACGGCCTAGGCCTGATCGCCCAGCCACTCAAACACCTGCCCATGGTCCTGACCAAGGGTACGGTCGCGCAGCTTCGCAATGCAGTGGAAAGCGGCATCGCTCGCGATGTCTACATCGACCGCATGCTGCAGTGGCATTCGGCAGAATCCACGGCCGCGATGAATGCCCACCTGACCCGCGAACTGGGATTCGATGGCAGCGGGGTCACCATTGCCGTCGTCGACTCGGGCATCGACGCCTCCCATCCGGATCTTGAAAACCGGGTGATTCGCAACGTCCGCGTGTACAGCCCGGAGTACCTGGACATTCTCGGAATCAACGAGCCGACCGGCATTTCCTGGCCTGCCGAACCGGCCCTTGTCCTGCCGTTCGACGACCTGCCCTACAACAACACCGACACCATCGGTCACGGCACCCATGTGGCCGGTATCGCCGCCGGCGAAGGGGTTGGTGACGGCTCCCTGGTCGGCGTGGCGCCCGGGGCTGATGTGGTGGGTTATTCCACCGGCGAAATCCTGTTCATCTTCACAGCACTGGCCTCCTTTGATGACATCCTCGCGACACATGAGGAATACAACATCAAGGTGATCAACAACTCCTGGGGCAGCCGCTTCCACGTGTTCGACCCCAATTCACCGATCAACGTGGCCACCAAGGCCCTGCAGGATGCCGGCATCACCATTGTGTTCTCGGCCGGCAATGACGGCATCGAGATGACCACCAACGTCCATTCCATGGCGCCCTGGGTGATCATGTCCGGCTCGAGCACGATTTCCGCCGAGAAATCCGACTTCTCCTCGTCCGGTCTGATGTACGACAACTCGCGACCGCTGGAACTCGACGAAGACGGCCATGTGCACTATGCGGGTGACGGTCTGGGCATGTCCCATCCCGACGTGTCCGCGCCCGGCAGCAACATCACTTCGACCTGCACGCCCACCGGCTGGACCTGCGCCCCTACCACCCCCGGTGGCTCTGGCGTCTCGTCCGGCACCTCGATGTCGGCCCCGCACATGTCCGGCCTGGCGGCCGTACTGCTGCAGGCCAATCCGTCCCTGACACCGGACATGGTCGCCAAGGTCATGCAGGTGAGCAGCGTGCCGATGCGTGACGGCGCGGCCTTCTGGCAGTCCGGCTACGGTTTCGTGGACGCCAAGGCCGCCGTGGATCTCGTCCTGCGCAGCGATTTCAACGCCGAGCTGCTGGACCGCCTGCAGGCGGAGCGGGATGCGGCTGTCCTGGCGGCACGGGACTATCGCGTCCTGTCCGGCGACCAGTGGGAGTTCGTCTCCATGGGCGCGACCGTCGAGGGTCTGGAATCCTATGATTTCAGCCTGGATGTGGGTCTGGAGACCGATGCGATCCGCGCCGGCATTGCCTTTCCGGGCGACCTGGGCATTCTCGGCCTGAACTTGCTGTTCGAGTGGTCCCTGACCCTGATCGACCCGGATGGCAACGAGATCGCCAGTTCGGAGCTGACCGACAACATCGGCATGCTGCACGTCGACTTTGACGCAGAGGGCCTGGCTCGCAAGCCCGGCAGCTGGATTCTGCGTGCCGAGGGCATCACGCATATTTCCCAGCCGGCGCTCTTGTGGGGCCATTCGGTGACCGTTGCCGCGACCCAGCTCGACCGGCAGGCCGCCAGCGGCCCGAGCGGCCCGGTGTTCGAGCCCACCGGCGAGCTCAGTCTGGTCATGGCCGGTGGCAGCGGTCAGACCGTGTCACCGGAAGGCTGTGACTATGACATCAGTGGCGCCAGCGGCACCCTGGCCACCATGGCGGACGAAGCCTGCCATGCGGGCACCGTCGGTTATCTGCTGAATTACGGCGCCGGCCTGCCCGCCAGCTTCACGTCCGAGCCGCTGGCCCGGGACACCCTGGTGGGCGGCGCCGCCACCCTGGTCACGCACCTGGTCACGGAATCGCACCCGATCTACAGCCTGGCCTTTGCCTCCCGCCTGACCTATCAGATCGACGCCGTGGACGATGACGGGAACCTGCTCACGCCGGTCGGCGGTGGCGAAGTGCTGGCGGACATCGGCCCGACCCCCACCATGGGCAGCTATCCGCTGGACATCCCCGTGACACCGGTGCCAGCCGGCGCCCGCCTGCGATTGAACATGCAGTTCTCCGGCGTCTACACATCGGCCATGCGCCTGCTCTGGGGCGGCGAATACGGCGATGCCGGCCTGACACTGCAGACGGGTCAGCTGGTTCCCGCGGGCCGTTCTGAGGACACGCCCCCGAGTGAGGAACGCGTGGCTGAGGCATTCAAGGGCGGAGCCACGGGCGGACCGCTGATGCTGATCGGACTGCTTCTGCTCGGCCTCCGTCGTCGGACCTGAGCAAGGGACTGACCTGCCACCGCGCACCGTCGCGGTGCAGGTCATGCACCACCACGGAGCAAACTCCGGACGCCCGCGCTTAGCATCGGGCGTGGATCAGACCCAAAAAAAAGGGCCGCTGACGCGGCCCTTTCTTTTTTTGCCGGGCGTGTTCCGGCTCATCAGCGCATGCGACTACAGGTCGAATGACTTGCTGAAGGAGACGACCAGCTTGGGATCAAAATCGTCAATGTCGGTGCCGACATACTGGAAGGCCACGCCGTAGCCGCCCTGCAGTTCGCTGCTCACGCCGATCGCGTAATCGAAATAGCTGTCGTCCGTGCCGTTGACACCGG
>JBFKIN010000359.1:0-3416 GCA_041632255.1 Oceanococcus sp.
ATGTGATGGAAGCGCCGGAATTCGCCGCTGGCAGCGTCCAGGCGGGCGAGGCCCGCGCCATCGGTGCCCACCCAGAGCGCGCCCGTCAGATCCTGCGTGATGGCGGTGATCCGGGCGTCCGCCAGCGCGGCGGGATCGTCGCGGGTGCCGGCGAATCGCTGCACCGCCAGCGTGTCGGTCCGCACCCGCGCCAGCCCGCCGCCGAAACTGCCGACCCAGATGTGGCCATCGCGGTCTTCAAACAGGCTCATGATGCCATTGGCGCCGATGCTGGTCGGGTCACCGGGCCTGTGCCGCAGCTGCCGCAGCTGCGGCTGCGCCGGATCATGGATGCTCAGGCCTGCATTCATGCTGCCGATCCAGAGCTGGCCATCACGGCTGCGCAGCAGCGCGGTGATAGGGCCATCCTCGCGGGCCGGAAAGCCATCAGCCGGGCGGAAATGGGCGCTGATCTCGCCGGCCGGATTGATACGCAGCAGGGGCATGCCGAAGCCGCCGACCCAGACTTCGTTGTCGTCCGCTTCCGCGAAAGCCAGGACCACGGCGCCGGCAATCGCTGGCGGGGCTATGCTGCCCAGCTTCCAGCTGTCGGGGTTCCAGCGGTTGACTCCGCCCTGGCGGGTCCCGACCCAGAGCACCCCATCGGCACTTTGAAACAGGGACATGGTCAGGTCATCGGACAGGCTGTAGCGGTCGTCGGCCGCGTGACGATAGCTGTGAAAGCCCAGGTCACCGCCCAGATGAAGATTCAGTCCGGCCTGGGTCGCTACCCAGAGCCGGCCGTCCCTGTCGCGGAGCAGATCGCGCACCCGGTCGCTGCTCAGGCTGTCGGGATCCTCCGGGTCGTGCCGGAAGGCGTGGCTGTCCGCCTGGCCGGGAATGAAGCGGTAGAGGCCCTGCTCATAGCTGCCCACCCACAAGGCTTCTTCTTCCGGCCTCAGGCTGGAGACGGCAAGCGGAGCGTCGCCCGGTGAGCCCATGCGGTCGACGCGGCCGGCTTGCGGGTCGATATGGTCGATGCCGGCGTCCGTGCCCAGCCAGAGCCCTCGCCGGCTGGCGGCGATCGCGGACACCGTATTGCTGCTCAGGCTGGCCCTGTCATCGGCTGCGTGACGGTAGCTGCGCTGCAGCCGGCCTTGCGAATCGAATTGCAGCAATCCGGCGCCACGCGTGCCCACCCAGATCAGACCCCGGCTGTCGATATGCAGGCTGCGCGCCAGCAGGCGCTGGCCGTCCAGTCCGGGACTGGCGGTGAAGTGGTTCCTGGCGCGGTCCCAGCGCACCAGACCGGCGCCTTCGGTGGCCAGCCAGAGATCGCCGTTTGCGTCCTCGGCGATGTCCCAGATGAAGTCCCCCGGCAATCCGCCCTCGCGCGTGTGATCCCGGAAGTAACTGGTGATGCGGTGGCCGTTGTACCGGTTGAGGCCGTTCTCCGTGGCCAGCCAGATGAAACCCCGGGAGTCCTGAAACACGGCGTTGACCGTGCTCTGCGACAGGCCGTCTTCCAGGCTCAGGGGGCGAAAGACCATCTGCTGCCCGCTCGCCGTGGGGGTCGCAGGGGCCATGCCGCTGGCAGCCGCCAGGCAGAGGGCGCAGATGAGGCGCAATACAGGCACGCAGAAACTCCGCTGGGTTTTTGACGCATTCTTCACGGCTGCTCCGCCAATGTCCACGCACGCAGGGTGAATTCATGCGGCGTTCAGGACGAGCCAGATCGTCCCGCCGCGAAGGCCCTTGTCCGGAGGAAAAATCAGAATGAAATTCGCTGTCGCGAGCGTCGCTGCCGTGGTGCTGGGCTGGGTGATTTCCCATGTGGGGCTGGAGATGGAACGCTCCCGCTTGGAGCGGGTGCAGGCACCGGCGCCGCAGACCAGCGAGGGCGACATTTATATTGTGCAGTCCGAAGGAGGCGTCGATGCTGCTGCTGCGGTTGCCGCCGTATCGGGCCAGATCATCCGGCCGCTGGCCATCATCGACGCGGTGGGTGCACGATTGACGGAACGGCAGCTCGCCCGGCTTCGCAGCGCCTATCCCGGTTTGCGTATTCATCGCAACAGCGGCATCAACCTGACCGGATTGCTGGGCGGGCTGGTGCAGAATGTCGAGGTGGATGGGGAAGACGGTGTCATCGTCTGGCAGCCCAAGGAAACCCATTACCCGCAATGGCTTGATGCTGACGACCTGCATGACATCGGCATCGACGGCAGTGGCGTGGGTCTGGCGGTGCTGGATACCGGCCTCTGGCCGCATCACGGCCTCGAACTGGGAGCCGGACTGCGTCAGGGCCGGATCCGTGCCGTGCATCGCGTGCTGGACGAAAACCGAAGCGATGGCAGCGGTCATGGCACGCACATCGCCTCGGTGGCGGCCAGCAGCTTCCAGTCCGCTGGCGGCAAATATCAGGGTATCGCGCCAAATGTCGACCTGATTGACGTCAAGGCATTCGACGAAAATGGCACATCGACCTATCTCGACGTCATTTCCGGCATCGACTGGGTGGTCGCCCACAAAGATCAGTACAACATCCGGGTGCTGAACATGTCGTTCAGCGCGCCGCCCCAGTCCTGGTACTGGGAAGATCCACTGAATCAGGCGGTGATGGTGGCCTGGCAGCAGGGTATCGTGGTCGTTGCCTCCGCTGGCAACTCCGGGCCCGACCCCATGAGTATCGGGGTGCCGGGTAATCTGCCGTACGTCATCACGGTCGGCTCGGCCGACGACAACTACACGCCAACGGACAAAAGCGACGATTTTCTGTCGTCGTTCTCCTCGGCCGGCCCGACCTTCGAGGGTTTCGTCAAGCCGGATATCGTCGCCCCCGGGGGGCACCTGATGGGCATCATGCCGTCCTTCGCGAAGATCACGGCCGGCCACGAGGAGTATCTGCTGGAGGACAACCGGCACTTCCGCATGTCCGGGACCTCCCAGTCCGCAGCTGCTGTCAGCGCTGTAGCGGCCCTGATGCTGCAGGCCGACCCGGGCTTGAGCCCGGATGATGTCAAATGTCGACTGGCGGCGACCGCTGCGGCTGCCATGGACGGCGATCAGGCCATGTATTCGGTCTTTCAGCAGGGCGCCGGCATGATCAATGCGTGGGACGCCGTGCACTCCACGGAGACGGGCTGCGCCAATCAGGGTCTCGATATCGATGCCGAACTCGCCGGCGAGGTGCATTACTCCGGTCCGGTGCAGGAAGACGGTCAGGGCAATTTCGTGATCCGCGACGAGAACGGTGAGCCCACCGAACTGAACGGTCAGGCCTACATCTGGTCGCGGGCCTACATCTGGAGCCGCGCCTACATCTGGAGCCGTGCCTACATCTGGTCGCGGGCTTACATCTGGAGCCGCGCCTACATCTGGAGCCGGGCCTACATCTGGAGCCGCTCCTATCCCTGGGAAGTCGCCGAAGCCGAGTC
>JBFKIN010000360.1:0-3414 GCA_041632255.1 Oceanococcus sp.
CAGGACACCTGCCCAGAAGTACGCTGCGATGACCGGGCCCAGCGCCTGAAGCGCGTCTTCAACCCAGCCCGTATCTGCTGGAGGAGGTGCTTCAGCGCCACCCCCGGCTGCGCGTCTCCATCATGCACTACGGCTCTGCTCTGATCGACGAGACCATCGCCATGCTGGGCGCTTACCCCCAGCTGTACGTCGATCTGGGCGGCATCCAGTGGTTCTATCCTCGGGCCTACTTCTACGCTCAGCTTCGCCAGTTCATGGATGCAGGTTTCGGCACGCGGGTGATGTTCGGTTCGGACCAGCTGATCTGGCCGGCGGTCATCGAGCCGGCCATCAGCATCATTGAGCAGGCGCCGTTCCTGAGCCAGGAGCAGAAGCGGGACATTCTCTACCGCAATGCTGCCCGCTTTCTCCGCCTGAGCCCTGAACAGATCGCGCAGCACCACGGCGGCTCGTCATGACCGGGCGGAACGGGTGCGCGGCCAACCCGATCGCGCCCGATCTGTCGGCTGCCGCCGCGTCGCCAGGCCGGCCCGTTGAGCAGGCTCAGGGTTGCCAGCCCGGCGCCCAGGCGCCGGAGAAGGCCGGGCTCGCCCAGCCCACGGGGAAATCTGCCGGCGACATCTGCTCGCCGCCCGTGACCATCGCGCCGGCCTCGTCCTGATAGCTCAGCCAGGGGATCGTGGGCTGCCATTCCAGCGGGCGCAGGCTCCAGTCGCAGACCATGGGCTGGCCATTGACGTCAAAGGCCGCCTCCAGCTGCTGCCACTGCTCCTCGGTCCAGGACACCGGCACGGGCACACCTTCGGCCAGCACGTAATAGTCATCGCGGCTGAAGGGGCGCAGCTGGCATTGCACCTGATCCCCGTGCCGGTCAGCACCGGCCACGGTGCGTGGCGTGCCGAAGACGAGCATGGCCTGTTCGGGGCACATGGCGCCGGGCACCCGGTTGCACTGGTCCTGCACGCTGGCGGGCTTGTTGCTGACGAGTTTTTCAGCCAGCGGCGCTGCGCCGGTGTCGGCTTCCACCGCATCCAGCCAGCTGGCCATCGCATCCAGCGACAGGTTCATGTATTCGGGATCGCCGATCAGGGCGGTGGCGCCGCCCCAGTGCACGAAGTTATCCCGGTTGCCGAATTCCCGCTCGAGGCGCCAGCGCACCCAGTAACCGTGCACGCTGTCGTGCGCCGCGCCGGGATCCGGCCCGGTCATGTTGATGATCGCCACCGTATCCATGTTGACGATGGTGTTCATGATGCCGGTGCGGTAAGCATTGGGCAGGGCCGGGTAGTCGGGCGCCAGGCGCTCCGGGGTGACATTCAGATCCATGTCGACCCCGCCGATGTTGATGTTCAGCGCCAGGAACTGGGCCGGCGTGATCAGGCCGTTGCGCATGGCTTCCAGGCCGTACTGCACGCCCTGGTTGCCCAGCGGATAACCGGCGAAACCGTAACCCAGGTCCTGTTCGATCTGTGACCAGCGGTCATTGCCGGCCAGGTCGAAGCGCTGGCGGGCCCCCACCATGTTCTGCATGAAGGTCAGCACATCGCAGCGCGCACCATCGGGATTGTTCACCGGGTGGTAGTGCTCGCCGTCGGGAATGCCGCCGCAATCCGATTGTGGATCCACCGCTTCGGAAAACAGCGCATCGTTCGCAAGGTAGGCGTTGACCACGCCATTGTCATGGCCGTAGATCGCGTTCTGCTGGGTGATCGTGTAGTTCGTCCCATCGCGCGCGGTGGTGAAGACGACGTTGTCGAACAGGCCTTCAACCCGCTGCTGGAACTCTTCGAAGTCCCCCGGTGGCTCGCTGACCGTGCCCACCGATTCCACCGTCTGGAAGTAGCGCAGCAGGATGTGGTAATCGGCAAACTGGGTCGCCGTGCTCATCACATCGGGATAGGTGCAGGTGGTCAGCAGCCCCTGATACAGGCCAGGATAGGCATTGGCGATCATGTTCTGCGTGATGGCGCCGCCGGAGCAGCCGGTGCCGACGGTATAGCGCAGCGCGCCGTACTGCTCGACGAAGCGCTCCTTGAGCATCATCAGCGATTCGGCCTGATAGGACAGGTTGCAGTTGTGCCCCAGATTCAGCTGCGAAGCCGACGCCACCGCCCAGCCCGCGCCCAGTGCCTTCATGAAGGACTGTTCGACCGCCGGATTGGGCGGGATGGTGCCGGCATAATCATCAAACCGCGGCGAGCCGGTCTGATGGTGACCGCGGCAGTTGCCGCCATGGGTGATCAGCAGGCGGCGATTCCACTGCGACTGCGGCGAGGCTGGCGTCCAGCCCTCCGAGGGCTTCTGCAGCGTCCTGATCGTGTATTTGTCACGCGCCTGATAGCCCGACTCCTCGAGCACGATGAAGGGCACCGTTTCCCCGTTGTCTGTCGTGGTGCTGGCCACATCACCGGGCGGGTCGTTCACATCGTAAGGCTGCAGTTCAGGGGTGGCCGGGTTGGTCGACAGGTAAAGCCACTGGTAGGTCACGTCCTGATTGCACTGCGCATCCACCGCATCCGGGTTGCGACAGGTCCAGGGCTGAATCTGAGGGCCGGTGAAGACCGGGCCGCCTCTGGGGTGATTGATCACCTCCAGGCTGTTGCCATTGTTCAGGCTCAGCGTATTGAGGCCCAGGTCCAGACCGTCGATCAGGCCGATCAGGCGCGACGGGTTCCCGTTATCGGCTTCCAGCTTGCCGGTGACATCCTGTGCATTGAGAAACAGTCTCAGATTGGGCGCCTCAGTGGCGGATTCCAGGACCACCTCGACCAGTACGTCACCGCCGGAAACCAGATCCGGCCGGTTCGACAGGACCTCGATAGCCGCGTTCGGCGGCGCCGGGGATGCTGTGGGTGTCGCACTGGGCGAGGGCGTGGGTGTCGCAGTGGCCGTGGGACTGGGCGTGGCGCTGGCTGTCGGTGCAGGCGTCGATGATGGTGTGGGACTGGCCGATGGGGACGCCGTAGGCATCGGGGATGATGTCGGGCTTGGTGCCGGTGTCGGGAATGGCGACGGGGCCGCCGAAGAATCCGGCTGTTCGACGTTACTGCTGCCGCCACCACAAGCTGCCAGCATGACCGCCAGCGCCATCACAATCTTGCCGTGATTCATCGGATCTTTCTCCAGCACATGGGTGATCACGGTCAGGCTGCCACAAAGCTGCTGAAGTGATCGTGAAATTCTTGCATGCCCCTCGACGTGCAAACGGTAGGGGGGGCGACGGCCCCATCATCCTGCTGGCAAAGGAAGACAAGCTATTCGGCGCTTCGCCTGGAGCGTTCAACCCGTCGGCCAGGTAAAAGGTTGCCCGGCGGTATGCGGACTCAACCGGTGGCAGATCGCAAACCAGACGCGCGGATTGAAGCCGAGCCCCATGTGCGAGCCCTCGACCTCGATGTTCTCCGTATTCGGCGC
>JBFKIN010000361.1:0-3413 GCA_041632255.1 Oceanococcus sp.
CGGCACAGGCTGATCAGTGCCCCGGCGCCGCTCTGGCGCCAGTCGGGATCGACGAACAGCGTGGCCAGTTCGCTGGAACCGGTCAGGTCATTGCTCAGGTACAGGGTCGGAATCGACCGGTAGACGCCCAGTTCGCGCGAGGCGAACACGCTGCGACCGACGTGATAGTTGTAGAACGCCTGCTCGGTGCCCACTGCCGCGATGAGGGCGCTGCAGCCGATCACACGACGCCCGGAGACCAGCACGAAGAAATAACTCTGGCCTCCGGGTGTCGTCACATCTTCCGCCAGCGCGGCCTGTGAGGCCGCAATCCGGCTGGCGAGCACATCGCGATTGGCGGGAAGGGTCGTCAGACCGACCCCTGCCTTGCCGGCCAGCCGCATCAACTGCGGCAGGTCTTCCTTCCGCACCGGACGCACATAGGTGCGCGGACTCATCCGCGCACCCGTTGGCGTGTGCGGCGAGAAACCGCCGCAGCTGCCGACACCGGCAACGCGGCTAGTCGACGACGCGGAAGACGACGCGGCGGTTCTGGGCGCGGCCCTCTTTGCTTGCGTTGTCGGCGACCGGACGGCTGGCACCATAACCCGTGGCGATCAGCCGGTCTGTGGCTACACCCTGCTCAGTCAGGAAGTTCTTGACCGCCCAGGCGCGCCGTGCCGAAAGGGCCCGGTTGTAGTCATCATCCCCGCTGGCATCGGTGTGCCCGGCGATCTCGATCCGGATGTCCTTCAGACTGCCCCGCAGCAATTCGGCGATGGGCAGCAGCACGTCCTTGGCTTGCTCGGTGAGACGATCGGAATCGAATTCGAAATTCACGCCGCGCAACTGGACTTCGACCTCGGTGCCGCAGCCGCTGGCATTGACGACCGTGCCGCGTGGGGTCCCGGGACAGCTGTCCAGACGATCGGGCACACCGTCACCATCGGCATCCGCCATGGACAGGGCTTCACAGCCGGTCGCATCGACCTGAGCATTCGGAAGGCTGTCCGGGCACAGGTCCTGGCCGTCGGGAACACCATCGCCATCGGCATCTTCCACCGAAGCCACGCTCTGCGCTCCGCTGCTCCACTGCAGGCCCAGACCGAAACGGCCATCCACCAGAATCGCTCGCCCGGAGTCGCTCATGCCGGCGGATTCGTAATCGTTTTCCTGCGCCAGTGCACGCGCATCCAGGCGCAGGCTCCAGGCTGGAAACGGCAGTTGCCAGAGCAGACCGCCGCCCAGCCCCAGACTGGGCTGGGTGCTGGAATCACCACGAATGTCCTCATACGAGGCCGCCAGACCGGCAACGGCGTAGGGGGTGAGATCGCGGGTCCACGCAAAACGCCTCAGTACATCGACGCCCAGCTGATAGATCTCGTCCTGACCACTGGCGCCCTGCTGGTCTAATTCATTCCAGTTCGCGCTCAGTTCCGCGTGCCAGCCCGGGAAACGCCGCAGCGCAGTGCCCAGGTAGAGGCCGACGCCAGCGCCTCCGTCGGCGGCGCGCACCTCGCTGGGCTCCAGATAGGTGCCCATGACGCCAGCATGAAATGCACGGTCTTCATTGGCCGAAGCCGCGGTCATCACCGTGCCCCCGCAGATCAGAAGCGCCATGGAAATACGGGTCGCGCGCCCGGAGCGACTTTGTTGAAACATCAGTCAGACCTACTCTTGTTCAGGTGCCAAGTCCCTATTATAGGCAGCCCCCAGCCGGATTCTCGAACCGTGAGCCAGTCTGAACCCGCCTCGCGCCCCCGCTTCGCGCTGGTCGAATGGCCACTGATACTGGCCTTGGCGCTGCCGCTGATGCTGCTCGCGGGGCTTGCCGGCGGGCTGCTTGCGCAGGCTGCGGCGCAGGCCGCGCTCGACCGGCAGGCCCAGGCTCTGGCCTTCGCAGTGAGTCAGCATTTCGCCGAACCGCGCAGCTGGCAGGACGAAAAGCGCTTCTCTGAAGCGCTCCAGAAGCTGCCCTGGCGTCAGGCCTATCTGGAAGATCATGACGGCGCGCGGGTCTGGCAGCGTGATCGGCACCTGACCGCGCCAGACTGGCCTCATCCGTCTCCGCTGCGCTTTTCGCTGGATTCCTCGACGGATCTGATTCTGGTGCCCGGCACCCTGCCGGCTGGCACGCAGGCCGCACTGCGCCGGCAACTGCTGCTGAGCGGACTTGCCCTGCTGCTACTGTCATCGGGCCTGACCCTGGCTGGTTACATGCTGGCCAGGCGCCCGTGGCTGGCGGTGCTGCGCTGGGCCCTGGCCGTGGAGGCCGGCGAACTGACCCGCAGCCCACCGACAGCGCGCGGCCTGAGTGGCGCCATCGCTTCCAGCCTGGCGGTCCTCGCGCAGCGCCTCCGCTTTTCCCGCGACGCGCTGCAGCAGCACGTCGACCAGGCGGATCAAAGGATACGCGTCCAGCAACAGGAGGCGCAGCGCGAGATTCGCGACCTGCGCACGGAAATCGAGCGCACCCGCGAGAATCTGGCCTCGCGTTCCGCCCTGACCTCCGGGGTCAGCCATGAGTTGCGCACCCCGCTCACCGCCATCCTCGGTTTTTCCGACCTGCTCGACAAAGGCGAGCTCAGCACCGAGCAACGCGAGTTCGTACAAACCATCCGCAAATCCGCCAAGGGTCTGGTCGGCATGATCAACGACCTGCTGGACATGGAACGAATAGACGCCGGGCGGCTGGAACTGCACGAAGTCGCTTTCGACATCAATGATGTCGTCGAGGACACCCTCTCCCTCCTGGCGCCTCTGGCTTACGAGAAAGAGCTCGACCTGATCCGGATCGTTGACCACGACGTGCCGGACAAGCTGCTCGGTGACGCAGCGCGACTGCAGCAGATCCTGACCAACCTGGTCAGCAATGCGATCAAATTCACCGATCAGGGCGAGGTCCTGGTGCATGTCAGCCGGCAGGCCGATGAAGCGGACTGTCTATGGGTCCGAATCGAGGTGGAGGATAGCGGCATCGGCCTCAGCAAGGAGGATCAGGCCCGGCTGTTTACCGCCTATCAGCGATTTGCCGAAGATCTCCCTGGCCACAGCGTCGGCAGTGGCCTCGGCCTGACCATCGTGAAGCGACTCAGCGAACTGCTGAACGGCCGCATTGATGTCCGCAGCATGGCGGGGAAAGGTTCGGTATTCAGCGTGACCCTGCCGCTGCAGGAGCAGGCCGAACCGCGACAAAAACCCGCCTGGGATGCCCTGCGCGGACGTCGCATCTGGGTGCTGGAGGCTCAGGACAAGGGCTGGCGCGCGTTGCAGCATCTGCTGGCGTTCTGGCAGGTGGACAGCCGTCGATTCCTGTCTGCACCCGAGATGCTGCGGACCCTGCAGAGCCTCAGCCCGGAACGCAGGCCGGACCTGATGCTGCTCTGCCTGCCGGCGCGCGAATGCAGCGAACTGCCCGCCCGAAATCTGCTGGA
>JBFKIN010000362.1:0-3400 GCA_041632255.1 Oceanococcus sp.
ATCGATCGCGTCGCTCTCGCCCAGATTGAGGTTCAGGCGCCCCACGCCGTCCAGGTTCATGGCGGCGTAGTGGAGCACCGGGGCCGAGATCTGCCAGCCGTCCACGCCGCGCTTCCAGCTCAGGCTGCCGCTGAGCGCGTCGAGCGGCAGCGGATCGGCGAACAGGCGCGGCGCGTCCAGAATCAGGTCCTGGCTGTCCAGCTGCAAACGCCCGCCCTGGGGGCCGAGGGTCAGGATGCCGGAAAAGCCGCGCAGCCCCGGCATCGCCTCGTGGGCCGACACCTGGACCTGCTCCAGTTCCGCGGTGACCCGAGGCCAGCTGTCGCCCGCATCCAGCTGCAGCAGCAGATCACGCAGTTCTCCGGCCGGCTGCATTCTCTGCCAGGCCAGGCGCGGCGCTTCCGGCAACAGCGCCACCCAGGGCAGCAGGTCGTGCAGGCGGAGGTATTCGGCTGACACGCTGATGTCCGCAGCCCCTTGCGCGGCGGGCTGCCACTCGACGCTGCTCAGGGTTTCGGGCCAGCGGCCGCTGGCCGCAACCAGTTCCGTGCTGTGCAGTTCGGCACGCAGGCCCGGCCCCAGCGCGTTGAGCACCAGTTCTCCGCGCCAGCGGCGGAATCCGGCAGTCGCGGCGGCCGGACCGAAATCAGCGAGGTCGAACGCCACCTCGGCGTTCTCCCAGCGTCCGTCCCGCCATTCGCTGTCGAGGAGCAGCCTTTCGATCCGCCCCTGCAGCGCCGGCAACCGCGGCGCCAGCGCCTGCAGATCCTGCCACAGGTCCAGCCCCGCCAGTTCCAGGCTGAGCCGGTCCAGGCGCCAGGGTTTTTGCTGCAGCAGGGCGCTGACGCGCAGCTCGCCCTGATCCCGCACGCGCCCCGCCATGTCGAACTCCATGCCGCGGAAGCTGCGACGCAGGTCCATCTCGCTGATCAGCAACTCACGCGGAGGGCGCTGGTGATCCAGGTCCAGCCACAGCAGCCGGGCATCGACCAGTTCGATCCGTCCGATCGCGTACAGCTGATCGAGCAGGGACTCTGGCGCCTGCCGGGACGCCCCATTGGATTTCAGCCCCGCCAGCTGCAGCTCGCCACCCGACAGGCGCAGTTCCAGGGCTGTGCCGCGCATCTGGATCGCCCGCGGCATCAGGTCACCCTGGAGCAGGCGCCACAGCGAAAAGCCGATTCGCAGTTCCCGGAACTGCAGACCCTGGGCAGTCTCGCCCAGCGCCACCTGGTGCAGCTGCAGCGTGGGATAGCGCCCGCGCCAGATCAGATTCATGTCCTGGATCCGGGCCGGAGTCTGCAGCAGACGGCTGACCTCGGTCTCCACATCCGCGCGATAGTCGGGAACCAGTTGCACCGCGATGCGGAAGGCACCGACCAGCAAACCGAGCAGGATCACCAGCGAGGCGCCCAATCCGACACCCGCGATCCACAGGCGGCGCTGCCAGCGCTTCATGCCGGTCGGCCTGGTTGCACGCCGGTGGGCGCGGAGGATGGTTTCGCTTCGAAATACACGGCTGGGCGACGAATGTCGCGACTCCTACAAGGGTACGACGTCGTAGGATTCCGGCAGATACTGCGCCTCGGCCAGCAATCGAATCGGCTTGTGCACGACATCCTCGAGTTCCGCCAGCCCTGTCGATTGCTCATCGGCCAGGCGGGCGATCACGTCCGGGTGAGCCAGAACCCGATATTCCCGGGCCTGGAACTGCCTGGCCGTGCGACGCAGCTCGCGAAAAATCTCATAGCAGACGGTTTCCGCCGACTTGATGCGCCCACGGCTCATACAGGTAGGACAGGGCTCGCACAGTATCCGTTCCAGCGATTCCCGCGTGCGCTTGCGGGTCATCTCGACCAGGCCCAGTGGCGACAGCGCACAAATCTGGCTTTTGGCATGGTCGCGCGCCATGGCCTTGCTCAGCGCCGCCAGCACCTGCTCGCGGTGGGGCTCGTCGGCCATGTCGATGAAGTCGATGATGATGATCCCGCCGAGATTGCGCAGGCGCAGCTGGTGGGCAATGGTCTGGGCCGCTTCCAGATTGGTCTTGAAGATCGTTTCTTCCAGGTTGCGGTAGCCCACGAAGGCGCCTGTATTGACGTCTATCGTGGTCATCGCCTCGGTCTGATCGAAGACCAGGTGACCACCGGACTTCAGCGGCACCTTGCGATCCAGCGCGCGCTGCAACTCGTCCTCGGCCCCGTAGAGGTCAAAGATCGGCGCATTGCCGTCGAACAGCTCGATGCGCTCGGCGGTGTCCGGCACGAAGCGACGGGCGAAATCGACGCAGCGCCGCCAGGCATCCGCGTCATCGATACGCACGCGCTCGATATCGTCGCTCATCAGGTCGCGCAGGGTGCGCATGACCAGCGGCAGGTCGCTGTGCACGCGGGTGCCATTTTCTGCCTTGGAGCCCGCTTCCTGGATGGACTGCCACAGCCGGTGCAGGAACTGCACGTCAGCCTTGAGCGCCGCCTCGCTGGCGCCCTCCCCGGCCGTGCGCACGATGAAGCTGCCGCGCTGACCGGATTCGGCCACCAGCCGGGTCAGGATCTCGCGTAGCCGGCCGCGCTCCTCCTCGTCTTCGATCTTCGTCGAGATTCCCACATGGTCGCTGGTCGGCAGGTAGACCAGGTAACGCGAAGGGATGGTCAGCTGGCTGGTCAGACGCGCGCCTTTGCTGCCCAGTGGCTCCTTGACCACCTGCACCAGCACGGATTCACCCTCGCGCAGAAGCGAGCGAACATCCGGGTGCTGATTGTCGCCGTTGCCGGCCTCGGCCGGCACATGGACATCGGAGGCGTGCAGAAAGGCGGTGCGATCGAGGCCCACATTGACGAAGGCCGCCTGCATCCCGGGCAGTACGCGCTCGACCACGCCCTTGTAGATATTGCCGACCACGCTCATATGCGAGGCCCGCTGAATGAAGATCTCCTGCAGCACACCCTGCTCGACCAGGGCGACCCGGGTCTCCTGGGGACTGACGTTGATCAGGATCTCGTTGCTCATGCGGACAGGGCCGGAGGGGCGATATCGAACAACTTTAGCAGGCTGGCGGTCTGTTGCAGCGGCAAACCGACCACACCGGAGTAACTGCCTTCGATTCCGGTCACGAAGGCCTCCGCCAGACCCTGAATCGCATAGCCCCCCGCCTTGCCAGCCGACTCGCCGCTGGCCCAGTACGCAGCCGCCTGACGCGGACTGACCGTCGCGAAGTCCACCCAGGTGCGACTCAGCACCGCTTCGCTGCGCGTGCCTTGGCGCAGGCAGACCGCTGTCAGCACCGCATGGCGCCCGCCCGAAAGCGCGGCCAGCATGCGCAGGGCGTCATCCCGATCCTCGGGCTTGCCCAGAATGCGATCACCAAGGACGACGGTCGTGTCGGCGCCCAGCACAGGCA